>JANPKF010000001.1:0-5608 GCA_031425895.1 Caulobacteraceae bacterium
GCACGGTCATGCCCTGGACGCCCAGCTCCTGCAGGGCTTCCTTCACCTCGTCCAGCTTGAACGGCTTGATGACGGCTTCGATCTTTTTCATGGCGGTTCCGACAAGTTGACGGCGAACGAACACAGGGCCGGGGCAGGCGACAAGCCTTGAGAGAACCTACACCGGAAGGCGCGCAGTTGAGGCTTTGCGGCGCCGCAAATCAAGGCGCCCTCTGCACGCAATTCAGGCAACCGCTGAAAGCGTCTGGTTCGCCTTACGCAACGGGCGTCTCGTGGCCCGGTCCGGCAATGGCAGGCGCCCGAACCGGACGGTCTGGGCCCCGACCGGCCCGATTTGGCCCCGAAATGCCTGGTTCCCGATTCCGCCCGTCCTGCCGCAGGGGCGCCATCTGCTGAAGATTGCAGCGGATCAGGGGCGTGGACGCGTCGGCCGGCTGTGCTAGCAGCGGAGACCACGTCTTCCGCCGGAGCTTAAGCGCCATGCCTACCGTCTACATGATCCGCCACGGCAAGCCCGCCGCGACCTGGGGTGACGCTGACGAGGATCCTGGCCTGGACGAAACCGGTCGCGCCCAGGCCAGGGCCGCCGCCGAGGCGCTGCTGGCGCTGCCCGAGGCGGTTCGGCCGGCCCGGGTGGTCAGCTCACCGTTGAAGCGCTGCCGCGAGACAGCCCAGCCGTTCGCCGATGCCCTCGGTGTCGAGGTCATCATCGACCCGCGTGTCGGCGAGATTCCAACCCCGAAGGCCGTGTCGGCCGAGGATCGCGGCGCCTGGCTGCGCAATGCCTTCGGCGGTCACTGGCACGAGATCGTCGGCGACCTCGACTATGACCAGTGGCGGCGCGGCGTGGCGGCGGCGGTCGCCGGCTATCCGGGCACGGCGGTGTTCAGCCACTACGTCGCCATCAACGGCGCGGTCTCGACGGCGATGGACGACAGCCGCGTGATGGGCTTCCGCCCGGACCACACCTCGATGACCACCTTCGAGATCGTCGACGGGTCCCTGAAGATCGTCGAGCGCGGGCCGGAAGCGGCGACGCAGGTGCTTTAGGCGAGACATCGGTGACTGTCCTCCGGCGCAGCCGGATGACTGTCTCCGTCCGTCAGCGCGCACGGTGACAGTCACGCTTCGCGAGACAGTCACCGTTTGATTGAGCCTCACCGCCCCGCGTGCGACGGTGCCGCCAATGTCCCGTGAAATCCTGACCGTCGCCCAGATGACCGCCGCCGATGCCGCAGCGGTGGCAGCCGGAACCCCCAGCCTGATCCTTATGGAGCGGGCCGGAGAAGCCGTCGCCGACGCCATCCGGGCCCGTCACCGGGCCTGCAAGGTGGCGGTGCTCTGCGGTCCGGGAAACAACGGGGGGGACGGCTACGTCGTGGCGCGGCTGCTCAAACGGCGCGGCTGGAACGTCTGGGTCGAGGCCCTGGCCCCGCCGGCCAGCGAAGACGGCAAGGCCATGGCCCGCCGCTGGACCGGTCGGGTTTATCCCCTGGGCGCCGGCCCCGTATGTGATGTGATGGTCGACGCCCTGTTCGGCGCCGGTCTGACCCGACCGCTAGACGGCGACGCCCTGACAGCGGCCCGCGCCTCGCACGGCCATCCGGCGGTGGTGGCGATCGACGTGCCCAGCGGCATCGACGGCGACACCGGCCGGGCGCTCGGCCAGACCGCCTTCCGCGCCGACCTGACCGTCACCTTCCACCGGCGCAAGATCGGCCATGTGCTGCAGCCGGGGGCGGGGGCCTGCGGCGAGCTGGTCGTCGCCGACATCGGTCTGGCGCAGACCGACACCGACCTCCACGAAAACGAGCCGGGCCTTTGGCGCCTGGCGCTGCCGATCCCGACGGCGACGACCCACAAGCATTCGCGCGGCCGGGCCGTGGTGGTCGGCGGCGACGCCCTGCACACCGGGGCGGCGCGACTGTCGGCGCGGGGCGCATTGCGGATCGGGGCAGGGGTGGTCACCCTGCTCAGCCCCACCGATGCCGCCCGCACCTACGCCGCCGCCCTCGAGGCGGTGATGCTCAGCCCCTTCGAGACTGACGCCGACCTCGCCCAGCTGGCCGCCAACGCCGACGCCGCCGTCATTGGCCCGGCCGCCGGGGTAACACCCCAGACCCGCGCCAACCTGTTCGCCCTGACCCGCACCGGCGCCGCCCTGGTCGTCGACGCCGACGCCCTGACCGTCTTCAAGGACCGCCCGGGCGACCTCTTCGACGTGCTCGACAAGGACGATGTCCTCACCCCCCACCCCGGCGAGTTCGAGCGCCTCTTCCCCGGCCTGCTGGCCACCGGTCCGACCCGCATCGACGCCGCCCGCGCCGCCGCCATGCGGGCCGGCGCGGTCGTCCTGTTGAAGGGCCCGGACACGGTGATCGCCGCGCCTGACGGCCGGGTGGCGGTGAACCTGAATGGCACGGCCTGGCTGGCGACCGCAGGGTCGGGGGATGTGCTGGCCGGCTTCATCGCCGGTCTGATCGCCCAGGGCATGGAGAGCTTCCAGGCCGCCTGCGCGGGGGCGTGGATACATGCGGACGCCGGGGGGCGGTTTGGACCCGGCCTGATCGCGGAAGACCTGCCTGACCTCGCGCCGGCCTCCCTGGCCTGGCTACACGCCCGGCCCGTCTAGGCCGGATACCGGGCCCGCACATAGCCCGCCGTCGGGCTGCTGATGTCGTGGCAGGCGATGATCCTGGCCGGGCCGCCCGGCGCGATCAGGGTAGAGATGATGGCCGCGATGCGCCGGGTCTCCAGCGCCGGCGAGTCGGGGACGAGGGTTTCGTCGTCCTGGATGTAGGCCAGGGTTCCGACGTTGGCGTAGCCGGGGTCGATGTGTTGCAACAGCATGGCGACCAACGGCGGGGCGCCCAGGGCCGCCACGATGTTGGTCTCGGCCGGCAGGTGGGGAACGATATCGTTGCCGTACTCGTAGCGGATGTGGTCGGTCAGAGCGGCGTTGTAGGCAGCGGCGAACACAGCATCGCCGACCCGGGCACCCGCGAAGCTGCGCACCACGATGCGGGCGCCCGGATAGTCCTGCCGCAGCCGCCATGCGACCAGCGGGCAGATCGCGCCGCCCTTGCTGTGGCCGGTGACGTAGAGGGTCTGGTTCGGGAAGCTCTGGACGATGTTCTTCACCGCCGGCCCCAGCTTGCTCCACAGCTGCATGAACGACTTGTAGAAGCCCAGGTGGATGTCGCCGGGAAAGCCGGGCGGGCTGCCCGCCGCCGGCAACAGCAGCGCCAGAGCGTCGCTGGCCCAGTCGGTGATCACCTGCTTGGGATTCTCCCCGGGGCCGGGCGGGGTCGTGCCGCGGATGGCGATGACGATGCCCTCGGGAATGTTGCCGACCAGGCCGGCGTCGTCGTTGTTGGGCCCGGCCTGGACGCCGTAGGGCGGGGCGGTCCAGCCGACGGCCGCCGACGCGGTCGGCGCCGGCCCGACCCCGGCGGCTGGAACCGGGCCGTCACCGACGATGGCGTAGGCATTGCGGGCGGCGCTCAGCAGGCGCGCGGTCAGGCTATAGGTCATGGTCTCGCCCCCAGGATTTTCCTGCGGTCAAGACTATAGGACAGGTTGTGTTGTGCAACATGCGCCGCATGGGCGTGGGCGCGAGCAGATGAATATGTCTAGACATATCCATTTCGAGCCCTTTTTGACCCCCTCTGGCGGTGCGGCAGAAATCCGCCGAAATGTGGCCCAGGGCGGCCTCCTGCCGACCTACATTCAGTGACGATCGACCTACATTCCGACCTACACTGTAGGCTACATCTGGCCAGCGTCGACCCACACGTCGGGCACGGGTTCGGCAACGATTTCAATGCCCGTCGCGGTATTCCACTCCTTGGCGCCCGGACGCCTGGTATAATGTAGGTCCGCTTCGCTAAGCCGACGCGCCAAGCCATTGGCCGACGACGACCCGCCACATGGACGCACCGTAACTTGCGCCCCGCCACAACCCCCCGTATCTCCCGCAGCGAACCTTGCGGATGTGGCGGAACTGGTAGACGCACTGGATTTAGGTTCCAGCGCCGCAAGGCGTGGAGGTTCGAGTCCTCTCATCCGCACCAACGCTTGCGCCCTGACGGGCGGGGGACGCTTAGTCATGTTGCTCATCAGTCTCGCAGCCGCCGCCGCGCTCGCCTTCCAGCCCGCCCCCGCGCCGGCCGAGCCGCCGCCGTCGGATGAGGCCACCGTCTCGGGCGTGATCATCAGTGCGCCGCCGCTGGACGAGAAGAAGGCGATCGAATCCTTCGTCGAGACCATCGCCGCCGACAGCGGCAACGGCCGCATCGCCCGTTGGGACCGCAAGGTCTGCCCGGGTGTTGCCGGGGTGAAGCCCGAGTACGCCCAGCTGGTCGCCGACCGGATGGCCGCCCTGTCGCTGAAGGTTGGGCTGGAGCCCGGCGAGCCCGGCTGCAAGGTCAATGTCCTGGTGCTGTTCACCGCCGACGCCGACGCCTCGGTGCAGCGGGCCATGAAGTCCACGCCCCAGGCCTTTTCCCGCTACGACCTGGAAATGACGTCCGGCCGCAAGGCCCTGCGCCAGTTCATGAACTCCGACGCGCCCGTCCGCTGGTGGCATGTCACCCACCGCGTGACCGAGGACGGCACCCGCTACAATTCCGGCGACCAGGTGCAGGTCTATTCGACGGGCCGTATCAGCAGCCGCACCCGCGATGACTTCGACCGCGCCATCGTGGTGGTCGATGCCAAGCGCGTCGGCCAGGTGCGGTTCGCCGCGCTGGCCGACTACATCGCCTTCGTCTCGCTGGCCCAGATCGATCCGCAGGCCGAGCCGAAGACCGGCAGCTCGATCCTCAACCTGTTCGCCGACAAGTCCCTGGGCATCGAGCCGAGCGATGGCCTGACCAGCTGGGACATCGCCTACCTGACCGGCGTCTACGAAGCCCGCCGCGACACCCGCAACTCCGACGGCCAGAAGCGGGACATCACCCGCACCATGGGCGAGGAGCTGAAAGCGGGCGAAGAGGGCGGGGATAAGCCCAAGGAATAGGCTCCTGGCCGACCCTTTAGGGTTGGCCCTGACGGCCCTGCGTGACATAAGGCCCGCTTCGCGCCGCGCGGGGCCTTCGAATGGCCCTGTTCGGCGTGCCCGATCCAACCCCGACGCGGGGTGATCCGCTCCACTCGTAGCGGCGCGCCGCCAGATGAAGACGAACCATGCAGATTGTTGAAAAGTCCGGTGAAGGCCTGAGCAAGGTCTATGGTGTGACCGTCCCGGCCGCCGAGCTGGCCGAGCGCCTGGAAAAGCGGATCGAAGAGGTCCGGCCCCAGATGAACATCAAGGGCTTCCGCCCCGGCAAGGTGCCGGCCGCGCACGTCAAGCGCGTCTACGGCAAGGGTCTGATGGGCGAGGTTGTCGACGCCGCGCTGAACGAGACCACCCAGAAGATCATCGACGACAACAAGCTGCGTCCCGCCGCCCAGCCCGACCTGAAGCCGACCGTCGACATGAACGACGTCATGGATGGCAAGGCGGACCTCTCCTATGAGCTGTCCGTCGAGCTGATGCCCGACTTCGAGCCGATCGACGTCTCCAAGCTGAAGCTGACCAAGCCGGTTTACGAGCCGACCGACGCCG
>JANPKF010000002.1:0-1554 GCA_031425895.1 Caulobacteraceae bacterium
TTTTGTTTGTAAGTGGTGCTATCTACTAACCTGGAATGATAATTTTGCTCCCCTTCGGGGGTAGCGGGCCGCCGCTACGCGGTTGAGTGTGGGGGCCACCGCTCACCTCGGCGGGTAAACCTGTTCGCAGCTGAACCGCCGGTGCGGACCCCCTCCACCACGCGCGTATTCGCGCGCGGTCCCCCTCCCCCGATGGGGGAGGAACTCGGTTCCCTACACTCGCAGCGGCATCAGGACGTACTTCACGCCCGGGTCGGTCGGATCCAGCACCAGCGTCGGCGAGGCCGGATCAGCAAACCGGAACTCGGCGATCTCGCCGTTGATCTGGCCGGCGACGTCCAGCAGGTAGCGGGCGTTGAAACCGATCTCGAAGGCATCGCCGTCGTAGTCGATCTCCAGCTCCTCGACGCCCTGGCCGGCCTCCATGTTGCGCACGGTCAGGGTCATGCGGCCCGTCTCGATGGCCAGCTTTACCGACCGGCTCTTCTCGGCCGAGATGGTGGCGACCCGGACAACGGCCTTGGCGAACAGCGAGGCGTCGACCGTCATGATCTTCTGGTTGTCGCGCGGGATGTCCCGCATGTAGTCGGGGAAGGACCCGTCGATGACCTTGCTGGTCAGGGCCGAGGCCCCGGCGAACTCGAACCGCACCTTCTGGGCGCTGACCTGGAAGCCGACCGATTCCCCGGCGTCCTCCAGCAGGCGGCGGGCCTCGTTGATGGTCTTGCGCGGGATGATCACCCCGGGCTGGCCGGCGGAGCCCTCGGGCGCCGGCATCTCGGCCAGGGCCAGGCGGTGGCCGTCGGTGGCCACGGCCCGCAGCTTGGCCTCGCCGCCATCCATCACCGTGTGGACGTAGAGGCCGTTCAGGTAATAGCGGGTCTCTTCGGTCGAGATGGCGAAGCGGGTCTTGTCGATCAGCCGGATCAGTTCATTGGCGTCAACCTGGATGTGGCTCGACAGGCCATCGGCGCTCATCACCGGGAAGTCGCCGGCCGGCAGCACCGGCAGGTTGAACTTCGACCGCCCGGCGCTGATCAGCAGGCGCGGATCGTCGCCCGAATAGGTCAGCGAGACATCGGCGCCGTCGGGCAGCTTGCGGACGATCTCGTAAAGGGTGTGGGCCGGCGCCGTGATCTGGCCGGGGACATCGACATGGGCCGCGCCCTCGTCGACGATTTCCATGTCGAGATCTGTGGCCGAGAAGCTGACCTGCTCGCGGTCGGCCGACAGCAGCACGTTCGACAGGATCGGGATCGTGTTGCGGCGCTCGACGACGCTCTGAACGTGGCCCAGGGCCTTCAGCAGCGCGGCCCGCTCGATGGTCAGCTTCATGTCTTGTCCGGCGTCACGGGCGAATCGGATTTACGCCCCCGATCCACCAAGAAAGTTGACCGCCGACATTAACGGAAACCACGCGGGACGGAAGGGGCAGGACTGCTTACCCACACCTGCGGCAGGCAATTATCTCCGTCATCCCGGACAGCCCGCAGGGCTGAGCCGGGACCCAGGGGGGACGGGCACGATGCAGGCGACTTCAACCCTGGAGAAGGT
>JANPKF010000003.1:0-2921 GCA_031425895.1 Caulobacteraceae bacterium
GTCGACTCCGCCGCCGTCCGACCAAGTTGTGATGCGCATGCCGCTGATCGCCACCGCGGCCGATCGCATGAAAGATAAGGAATTCGAGACAGTCGAAGTTTTCTACGCGACCGATCGCCGCGCCGATAACGAACGAGCCGAGGCGGCTACGCGAATCCTGGAACGCTTCACGCCCGCGTGTGTCTCCGCGCTGTTCACGACCCTTTTGATCGGCCTCGCCATGCAACTCAACAGCCGAGCGCTGTGGGCGTTGACCGGCGTGGGCGTGATGTTCACCGGCGGCTTTACCTATGTAGCCGCGAGCGTAACGCAGCAGAACGCGATCAATCTCGCCAAGGAAGGGCCGCGGTACGGGAAAGAACGCGGCGAGTTGCAAATCGGTCTCTGCCGCGTGAGCATTCCGCGCGTGCACGACGTCGGCAAATTGGAAGCGCCGTCGATTCTGCGGCTGGAGGTTTGCGAGGACGAGAAGAAGCACGTCATCCTGCAAAGCGTGACGGAATTGCAAGGCAAAGATTACTACGACTTGATGTCCAAACGAGTCGCGAACTCGGAACGCCGCGAACTGTTCGTCTTCGTCCACGGCTACAACGTCACCTTCGAAGACGCCGCCCGTCGCACCGCGCAGATGCATTTCGATCTCGACTTTCAAGGCGCCCCGATTTTCTACAGCTGGCCCTCGCGCGGTGATGTCTTCGGCTATGCCGACGATGCCAGGGAGGCCGAGAGCGAGCGGGAAGCCGAGGCCCTGGCCGTCTTCCTGCAGGACGTGGCGACGAAGACCGGGGCCGAGCGCATCACCCTCATCGCCCACTCGATGGGCAACCGGCCGCTCCTGAACGCCCTGCAGAAGATCGCCCCGCCGGCGACCGGATCGCCGCCGCTGTTCGATGAGGTGGTGCTGGCCGCCCCGGATGTCGGCGTTGACGATTTCGACCAGGCATGGCCGCGCGTGCGCCAGGCCGGCGGGCGCTTCACCCTCTATGCCTCAAGCCGCGACAAGGCGCTGCTGTTCTCGGCCCAGATCAACGGCATGCGGCGGGTCGGCGACGCCAACCAGCTGGTGCTCGTCGACGGTCTGGAGAGCATCGACACCACCGCCGCCAGCAACGGCCTCATCGGCCACGACGATTTTGCCGGCACCGCTCTGGACGACTTCCGGGCCGTGGTCTGGCTAAGTCTCGCCCCGGAGCGTCGATGCGTGTTGCAGCAGGGGCAGGGCGACCGGCGCTGGTGGGCCTTCGGCGGCGCCTGCCCGGTGACCGACTTCCGGGCCGCCACCCTGGCCGCCCGCGCGGCCGGCGGCACGGCGGCGGCGCTGCAGCAGGTCGATCAGCAGATTCCCCGCGCCAGCGGTACGGCGCGAGAGGCCATGGACCGCATGCGCCAGATGCTCAACGCTTTCGAGGCCCGCTAAAGCGCGTTCCGATAAGTGGAAGCCGGTTACCGGGTCAAACGCGCGATCACCTTAGAAAGACACCGATGCGGCCAGGTAGACCCTGCCGTCGAAATTCTCTCCCAGCTCACGGCTGTCGGTGTCGTACCAGCGCAGGTCGAAAGCCAGGGTCTCGGTGGCGTTCCAGGTGATCCCGGCGTTCCAGGCGCGATAGTCGGCGCCTCCGTCCTGCTCGCGCAGGCCATAGGCGGCGGAAACCCGCCAGTCCTCGGCCAGCTTGCGGCTCGCCTGGGCCTCGACCCACCAGGCGGCCTCCGTGGCCGCGTAGTTGTCGGGACTGTATTCGACGCGCAGGCGCAGGTCGGTTCCGGCGACCGGCAGGGTCGTGTCGGCCCGCAGCTCCAGCCACTCGCTCTGCACCCCGCCCGGCGTGCCCGGCATCGTTTTGATCATGGCGCGCAGGTCGAAAGCGACATCGCCGACTTTCGGCTTGACGCCGACGTAGGCATGCAACTCGGCGTCGCCGCCCTGGCTGACATCGGCGTTGCTGCCCCAGGCGCCGATGTAGACCGGGTCGAAATCCCAGGTCGCTTCCAGCTGAAAGGCGGCGTCACCGGCGCTTTTTCCGGTCCCCTTGGAGACAAACTGGCTGGCGACGGTGGCCTCGACGGCCCAGCTTCGCTTCTCGTCCGCCAACGCCGCGGCGGGCGTGAGCAGCGCGCCGCACAGGACGGGCAGGGTGAGGTGGCTGGCGGCGGGGGAGGGACGCATCGCCCCTACATAGTCAGCCGTCAGATGATCTTGAAGAGCCTCAGGCCCTGGTAAAGGCACAGGGACAGCACGACCGTGCCGACGATCCAGGTGAAGGTGCGAACCGGCACGATCTTGACCACCCAGCCGGCCAGCGGCGCCGCCACCACCCCGCCGACCACCAGGCCGGCCACGGCCGAGGCGTGGTTGATCAGGTCGTCGGCGTCCTTCCAGTTGCCGGTCACCAGGGCGAAGACGAAGGTCGCGGAAATGGCGACGGTGACGAAGAACTCGGCGGTGTTGACCGTGCCGATGGAATAGCGCGGCGACGTGCCGGTGCCGACCAGGGCGCTGGTCACTGTCGGACCCCAGCCGCCGCCGCCGACCGCATCACAGAAGCCGCCGACCAGGCCGAGCGGCGCCAGCAGCTTGGGCGACGTCGATTTGGTGCTCGGCCCCTTCCAGGCTCGCCACAGGATAATGAGGCCCATGATGAACAGGTAGGCGACCACGAACGGCTTGATGGTGTCGCCGTCGATCGAGGTCAGCACGTAGGCGCCCACAACCCCGCCGATGACCCCGGCGATGGCGAGGGGCACGAACATCTTCCAGTTTACGTTCTTGTGGCTGACGTGGGACACGGCGGACGTGGCGGTGGTAAACACCTCTGCCGCATGCACGCTGGCCGAAGCGGTCGCCGGCGGCACGCCGAAGGCCAGCAGCACGGTCGAGGAAATCACCCCATAGGCCATGCCGAGCGCGCCATCGACCAACT
>JANPKF010000004.1:0-2703 GCA_031425895.1 Caulobacteraceae bacterium
TGAGTAGCCCGCGCTGGCGGGCGTGTCGAAGGACGCACCATGGCCCCGCCAACCCCGCGACTCTTCTGGATCGGTGGAGCTCTCGCCCTCGCCCTCCTCGCCCTCGCCTGGAGCCAGCTCACCCCCTGGCCCCGCACCGGCGCGACCTACGTCGCCAAGCAGATGTGCAGCTGCCTGTTCCTGACCGGCCGCAGCGAAGCCAGCTGCCGCACCGACTTCGGCGGTTACGTGAACCTCTACACCCTCCGCGTCGACCGCACGGGCCTGCCGAAGACGGCCAACGTCACCACCGCCCTGGCCCTGTTCAAGGGTGAAGCGGTGTACGAAGACGGCTACGGCTGCAGGATTGCCCGATGAGTTCGACCATGACCCCTCAAGACCTCTACGCCTCGAAGCTGACCACCGCCGCCGACGCCGTCGCCGAGATCGCGTCGGGCAGCCGCGTCGCCATGGGCATGGCCCTGGCCGAACCGCCCGGCCTGCTCACCGCCCTGGCCGCCCGGGCCGAGGCGCAAGCCGTCGACGAGGTCCGCCTCTACTACTTCCACTCCACGCCACACGCCGCCGCCACCGTCCTGCGCTACGACCTGCTCGACCGCATCCGTCCCCACTGCTTCTTCCTCGGCCCGGTCGAGCGGGCCCTGCAAGCCCAGGGCGAGAAGGACGGCCGCCAGACGGTCTGGTTCGTCCCCGGCGCCTTCAGCCAGGCCCCGCGCCTGATGAGCGAGCCTGCCCCGATCGACACCTTCCTGACCTGCGTCTCGCCGATGGACGCCCACGGCTTCTTCAGCCTCGGCCCCAGCAACGACTACGGCCTGTCGCTGGTAAAATCGGCCCGCCGCGTCGTCGTCGAGGTCAACCGCCATACCCCCCGGGTACGCGGCGGCATGATCCACGTCAGCGAGGTCGACGCCATCGTCGAACAGGACACCCCGCTGTTCGAGAACCCGGTCCGCGACTCGGCGCCGGAAGACGCGATCATCGCCCGTCTGGTCGCCGAACTGGTCGAGGACGGCGCCTGCCTGCAGATGGGCATCGGCGCCCTGCCCGAGGCCGTCTGCGGCGCCCTTGCCGGCCACCGCGACCTCGGCATCCACACCGAGCTCTTCGCCCCCGGCCTGATGAAGCTGATGCAGGGCGGCGCGGTGACCAACGCCCGCAAGGCCACCAACACCGGCCGCTCGATCTTCACCTTCGCGCTCGGCGACAAGCCCCTCTTTGCCTTCATCGACGACAACGCCGCCGTCGAGAGCCGGCCGGTCGACTACGTCAACGACCCCGCCGTCATCGCCCGCAACGATCGTGTGGTGTCGGTCAACGCCACCCTGCAGATCGACCTCTCCGGCGCCTGCAACAGCGAACACATGGCCGGGCGTCAGTACAGCGCCGCCGGCGGCCAGCTGGACTTCGTGCGCGGCGCCTATGCCAGCAAGGACGGCAAGTCGATCATCGCCTGCCATTCGACGGCGAAGGACGGCGCGGTCTCCCGCATCGTCAGCCGCCTCGACGGCCCGGTCACCACACCTCGCAATGACGTCCAGTGGGTGGTCACCGAACACGGCCGCCGCAACCTCAAGGGCCTCAGCATCCAGGAAAGGGCCCGGGCGATGATCGCCCTCGCCGACCCGAAATTCCGCGATGGCCTGAGCGCCGACGCGCGCGCGGCGGGCTTGATCTAGGGCTCGGAAACCCCCGCCAGCCGGGGCTTTGCGCGATATGTCTAGACATATTCATCGACTTTTCCGGCCTCCGCGGGCGCTCGCTGAAGGCGCGGCGGACGGTGTAGGTCGCCCTGTAGCCCTGACCGACCTACAAACGCTGCACATCGACCTACAGACCGACCTACGCCCCGGGCTACATCCGCACAGCCTCGACCTGCGCAAAAGCCTACGGGACAAGGGGTTGGGCTTGTTCCTCGGCCGTCCTGAACGGCGTCGACCTATTTTGTAGGTCCGGCGATCGGCGGTATAATGGAGAGCCGCTTCGATAATCAGGCTTTCGCGTACAAGGCCGCCCCTTCCCGGGTCAGCGCCTCAAGCTCGTCGAACAGCGCCGCGTCGGCGACCTTGAAGTTGAAACAGCTCTTGCCCTGCATCCGCTTTTTCAGGGCCGGACTGATCGTCTCCAACAGCGCCGGATGCGTATAGACCGGCATCAGGTGATAGCTGACGTAGGCCTTGCCCAGCCGCACTCCGCCGAACCACATCGGCTGGCCGGGCTTCGACGGATGGGTCCAGTCCGAGGTCAGTTCGATTCCGTCCGGCCCCTCGCGGGTCACCCGCATGCCCGGCGTGGCCCGCTTCAGACGCAGGATCAGTTCGTCCTTGAGGACCGCGAAATCGCTCATCCGGTCACCCTGCCAAACCTCGGCGGCCATGCAAAGGTGGACGCCGCGCCGCTTCCCCGCCAAACATGGCGCAAATCTTCGCTGCCGGGGGCCGCATGAATCGCCGTTTCACCATCTTCATCGTCGCCTCCATGGTGCTGGGCGTCCTGGCGGGCCTGGCCTGCAACCAGCTCCTGGCCGGCGATCAGCTGACCCAGGCCATCGACGTCTTCAACCTGATCACCACCCTGTTCCTGCGGCTGATCAAGATGATCATCGCGCCGCTGGTGTTCACCACCCTGGTCGTCGGCATCGCTCACATGGAGGACGCCGCCGCCATCCGGGGCGTCGGCCTGAAGGCCATCGCCTGGTTCATC
>JANPKF010000005.1:0-2013 GCA_031425895.1 Caulobacteraceae bacterium
GAAACGACCTTGAACAGGCCGATGTCGCCGGTGCGGCTGACATGGGTGCCGCCGCAGAGTTCGACCGAATAGTCGCCCTCCCCGTCCAGCGCCCTGCCGAGCGCCAGCACGCGGACTTCGTCGCCGTACTTTTCGCCAAACAGGGCCATGGCGCCGGCCTCGATAGCCTGTTCCGGCTTCATCAGCTTGGTCTCGGCGGCGCGGTTCTGCAGGACGACGGTGTTCACCTCGTCCTCGATGGCGGCCATCTCGGCGGCCGTCACCGGTCCGCCGTGGCTGAAGTCGAATCGAATACGGTCGCCGTCGACCATCTGGCCCTTCTGGCTGACGTGCGGGCCCAAGACATGGCGGAGCGCCGCGTGCAGCAGGTGGGTGGCCGAGTGATTGGCCCGGGTCGCCTGGCGGGCCGGCGGATCGACGTGCAGGGCGGTTGCCGCGCCGACGGTCAGCGAACCGCTCAGCACCTTGATGTCATGGACGAAGAGGTCGCCGGCCTGCTTCTGGACGTCGAGCACTTCGCCCGAGCCGCCGTCCCATTCGACGACGCCCTTGTCGCCGGCCTGACCGCCGCTCTCGGCGTAGAAGGGGGTGCGGTCGAAGACGGCCTGGACCGTCTCTCCCGAGGCGGCCGCTTCGACGGGCGCGCCGTCAATCAGCAGGGCCTGGACCTTGCCGGTTCCGTCGACGCTGTCGTAGCCGGAGAACTCGGTCGCACCGACCTCGTCACGGACGGCGAACCAGGCGGCCCCGGCCGATTTCTGGCCCGAGCCCTTCCAGTTGGCGCGGCTATTGTCCTGCTGGTCCTTCATGGCGGCGTCGAAGCCGTCGGTGTCGACGGTGATGCCCTTGGCGCGCACGGCGTCCTGGGTCAGGTCGAGCGGGAAGCCGTAGGTGTCGTAAAGCTTGAACGCCACGTCGCCGGACAGCACGCCGCCATCGCTGAGGCCGGCGGTCGCTTCGTCGAGCAGGCCCATGCCGCGGCCGAGGGTGCGGCGGAACCGTTCCTCTTCCTGACGCAGGGTATCGATGATGGCCGGTTCGGCCCGACGCAGCTCGCCATAGGCGCCGCCCATTTCGGCGGTCAGGGTGGGGACCAGGCGGTGCATCAGCGGGTCTTCGGCGCCCAGCAGGTGGGCGTGGCGCATGGCCCGGCGCATGATGCGACGCAGGACGTAGCCCCGGCCCTCGTTCGAGGGCGTGACGCCGTCGGCGATCAGGAAGGCGCTGGTGCGCAGGTGGTCGGCGATGACCCGGTGGCTGGGGGCGCGGTCGCCCTCGGCCTTGACGCCGGTCAGGTCGACGGATGCGGCGATCAGCGTCTTGAACAGATCGGTGTTGTAGTTGTCGTGCACGCCCTGCATGACCGCCGCGATCCGCTCCAGCCCCATGCCGGTGTCGATCGAGGGCTTGGGCAGGCTGGTCCGCGTGCCGTCGGCATGCTGCTCGAACTGCATGAAGACGAGATTCCAGATCTCGACGAAGCGGTCGCCGTCTTCCTCAGGGCTGCCGGGCGGGCCGCCCCAGATCTTGTCGCCGTGGTCGTAGAAGATCTCCGAGCAAGGCCCGCATGGACCCGTGTCGCCCATCGACCAAAAGTTGTCGGAGGTTGCGATGCGGATGATCCGGCTCTCAGGCAGGCCGGCGATCTTCTTCCAGAGGCCGGCCGCCTCGTCGTCGGTGTGGTAGACGGTGACCGTCAGCTTGTCGGGCGACAGCCCCCACTCCTTGGTCAGCAGCTCCCAGGCGTGGCCGATCGCGCGTTCCTTGAAGTAGTCGCCGAACGAGAAATTGCCGAGCATTTCGAAGAAGGTGTGGTGGCGCGCGGTGTAGCCGACGTTGTCCAGGTCGTTGTGCTTGCCGCCGGCGCGGACGCTCTTTTGCGAGGACACCGCGCGCGGCCACGGCGAGGTCTCCGCGCCAGTGAAGTAGTTCTTGAACGGGACCATGCCGGCGTTGACGAAGAGCAAGCTGGGGTCGTTCTGCGGCACCAGCGGAGCCGAGGCCACGACGGCG
>JANPKF010000006.1:0-1557 GCA_031425895.1 Caulobacteraceae bacterium
GGACAGCTCGGCCATGGCCGCATCGTCGGCGGCGGCCAGCGCACGGGCCTGCAAGGCGCCCGCCAGCTCCGCCGCCTGTTCGGCGTAGCGGGCCAGCAGGGCGTCCTGCTGCTCGGTCATCTCCTCAATCGACACCATGAACGAAACAGGAACACAGAAGATGACGGTTGTCAAGTACAACTGTGGGAAAGATACATACCGAGCGGGTCTTCATGGACGGAGACAGGGAAGGTGCGCCATGAGCAGAGATTGGCGCGGTCCCCAATTGGGCCTCACAGCGCCAATTCCTCCCGAGCCCAGAAGGACTGCGGGTAGGGCGCCTTCAGGCGCTGACGCCTCGCTTCAGCCCGTCACCAGGCTGAAGCGCTTCAGCTCCGCGGTGGAGAACCAGTGCATCTTCTCGGCCGGCGTCGCCAAGGCGATGGTGAAGACATCCATTGCGCACCCCATGGCGCGGATGTGCACGACCACCTGCGACAGCAAGGTCTGGCCCTTCGACGCGCCAAGCAAGGGCGCGCCAGGCAGAGACCGCATCTGATGAACACCTACGCGCGAATCAGCCGTGAGGGTGCGCTTCACGCCCCCCAGGAAAGCGTAGGCGCAGGCCGAGGCGCAGGCGCCCCCTTCCAGGCCTGATCCCTGAACCAGTGTGGAAAGCCCGGCGGCCCGGATCTGTGCGCCCAGCATCAGGCCCTGAGCGAGATCTCCCCCGAATGACTGAAGTGCCACCGTAGCGCCCGGTTGGACGTGGTTGGCGATGATGAACGCCTTGAACTGGCCGGATGTGGCGCCTTCGATTTCGCCTGTCGCTGCAATGCAGGGTGTTGCCGAGCAGGCGCCCGCCGAGGTCATTTCGAACGTCATCGCGGAGGCTCGCCCGGGGGCGGCGGTCCATAGGGCCGCCACCATCAAGCCAAGACCCATGATCAGACGGCTGATGCGGGCGGGTCGGGCGGTCTTGCGGTGTGCGGTCTGGTGCATGGGGTGTTCCTTCACCCCCAATATGAAGTCCCCGGGCCAACAGTCTCAGCGTAGTCCCACCCCGGGGAATTACGGGGTCTCATCCCCAGGGGAATCCAGCCTTCTAGGACAATGCGAGACTGGCGGCGCAAGGGGGGCAAACCCCGTGGCTGACGCGGACATCGGGCGACCCACCGCCCCGATAATAGTCCTCCGGCTCCGACCACACCGCGGCCTCGCCGGGCCCTGCTTCCGAGGTCACCTGGTGACAGAAGCTGCATAGGCGAACGATGGGAATCTCGCTCTCGACGCGGAGGCTTTCGATGATCCGGCCCGGTTCGAACAGACTCATCCAGGGTCGGGGCACGGCGGACAGCACCTGGGACTGGTAGAGCAGGCTCAATGGACGGCCGGGCATCCGCAGCGGTCCCACCGACATGCGCATGCGCCTGAGGGTGTCCGGGGCGTCGCAGCGGTATTCGAAGGCCACATAGGGTCTGCGCCCCGTGGCCACCGCTTCATGGATTTCCCGATACACCGCGGCGACCTCGTCCCCGCTCACCACGTCGAACAGATTGCGGCCGATCATCTCCGCCG
>JANPKF010000007.1:0-2148 GCA_031425895.1 Caulobacteraceae bacterium
TGCCCCCATCTGACCGGTCGGCGTAAGGGACCGCGGCGCGCGCGCGTTGGGGCGCCGGGAGGGGATCCGATGGCCGAGGTCGCTGGCGACGATCGCCCGCTCGCGTTTGCCGACCTGACCGCCTGGTTCGACCAGGGGTCAAAACCCGCCGATCAGTGGCGGGTGGGCGCCGAGCACGAGAAATTCGTCTTCCAACTGGCGGGCAACCGGCCGGTCCCCTATGAGCCCGGCGGTATCCGCGCCCTGCTGGATGGCCTGACCCGGTTCGGCTGGACGCCGGTTGTGGAAGGCGGCCACGTGATCGCCCTGGAGCGTGGCAAGGCCAACGTCAGCCTGGAGCCCGGCGGCCAGTTCGAGCTGTCCGGTGCGCCGCTGGAGACCGTTCACGACATCTGCTCGGAGACCGGCCAGCACCTCGATGAGGTCAAGACGGTGGCGGGCGAGCTGGGCCTGGGCTTCCTGGGCCTGGGGTTCTCACCCATCTGGCGACGGGACGAGGTCCCGATCATGCCCAAGGGCCGCTACGACATCATGCGGCGCTACATGCCCAAGGTGGGTGGCCTGGGCCTCGACATGATGCTGCGCACCTGCACGGTCCAGGCGAACCTCGACTTCGGCTCCGAAGCCGACATGATCGCCAAGTTCCGCACCAGCCTGGCGCTGCAACCCATCGCCACGGCGCTGTTCGCCAACTCACCCTTCATCGAGGGGCGGCCGTCAGGCTTCCTGTCGGCCCGGGCCAACGTCTGGACAGACACCGATCCCGACCGCACCGGCATGCTGGATTTCGTGTTCCGCGACGGGTTCGGGTTCGAGACCTACGTCAACTACGCCCTCGACGTGCCGATGTACTTTGTCAAACGGGACGGCCGCTATGTCGACGTGGCGGGGCGCTCGTTCCGCGATTTCATGGAGGGCCGGCTGCCGGAACTGCCGGGAGAGCGGCCCAGCCTGAAGGACTGGGCTGACCACACCACCACCATCTTCCCCGAAGTGCGCCTCAAGCAGTACCTGGAGATGCGCGGCGCGGACGCCGGACCCTGGAGCCGCCTGTGCGCCCTGCCGGCCCTCTGGATGGGCATCTTCTACGACGAGGCCGCGCTGGCCGCCGCCTGGGACCTTTGCAAGGACTGGAAGATCGACGACCACGAGCGCCTGCGCGCCGATGTGGCGCGGCTGGGGCTGAAGGCCGACATCGCCGGTCGCTCGGTGCAGGACGTGGCCCGCGACATGGTCGAGATAGCCCGCGCCGGCCTGAAGGCGCGCAACCGCCTCTCCGGCGGCATGGTGGACGAGACCGGCTACCTGGCCGAGCTGGAGGAGATTTCCCAGACGGGCCTGACCGCCGCCGACCGTCTGCTGGAGGCCTATCACGGCCGCTGGGCGGGCGATGCGAGCCGGGTGTTCGAGGATTACGCCTACTAGTCGGGCCTACCGGACGCCGCCGTCCGGGCCTTCGACGTTGGGCGGCCAATGCTCCTGTTGGCTGGCGCCCCCGCCGCTGTCGGTGTGCTTGACCACCTCGTCGACGTCGGTGGTCGCCGGGCCAGGCGCCTGACGCGGCTGCCGGTTCACGGCCGCGTCCTCCACGGCGTAGACCTCCACCTTGTTGGGATAGAAGGCGATCCGCTCGCTGATCGCCGCCATGGCCGGGAACGGCTTCTCATAGGTCCAGGCCGCGTTCTCGGCGAAGCGGCCGTCCATCAGTAGGGTGAAATAGCCTGCATCCCCCTTGTAGGGGCAGTGGGTCGAGCGGTCGGTGCGGCTCATGTACTCCAGCGACACCGCCTCCCTCGGGAAATAGACGACAGGGGCGTAGTTCGCCTCCGTCAGCACCAGGGCCTCATCGCTGTCGGCGATCACATGACCCTCGAAGGCGGCGCGCCAGCGGCGGCCGGCGGGCTCGATGGTGATCGGATGGACGGGGCCGGGGGTCATCATGGCGCGGGTCCTTGTACCTCAGGCCTGAAGAACGCGCCCACAGGGCGGCGGGCTCCCTCGCTTGTGCTGGGCAGGCGTTGGTGATTTTCTCCGCCCTCCCTCGGACAACCTGGACCTCGGCATGAACCTGATCCTGATCCTCGGCATCGTCGTGACGCTGGTCACCGGGATCCCGGTCCTGATGCAGCTCACCCGCAATCACCCCCG
>JANPKF010000008.1:0-14268 GCA_031425895.1 Caulobacteraceae bacterium
CGACCTTGGTCAGGACCTCGCCGTGATAGTACGTGGGGATACCGCCCATGTTGTAGTGCACGGTCGGCAGGACCGGGATCGGAGCCTTGGTCACAACGACGCCGGCAAAGATCTTGGCCGATTCCGAGATGCCCGGCAGGCGCTGGTGCAACACCTTGGGATCCAGGTGGTCGAGGTGCAGATAGATGTGGTCCTTGTTCGGACCGACCCCGCGGCCCTCGCGGATCTCGATGGTCATGGACCGGCTGACGACGTCGCGGCTGGCGAGGTCCTTGGCCGAGGGCGCATAGCGCTCCATGAACCGCTCGCCTTCCGAGTTGGTCAGATAGCCGCCCTCGCCCCGCGCACCCTCGGTGATCAGGCAGCCGGCACCGTAGATGCCTGTCGGGTGGAACTGGACGAACTCCATGTCCTGCAGCGGCAAGCCGGCGCGCAGGACCATGGCGTTGCCGTCACCGGTGCAGGTGTGGGCGCTGGTGGCGCTGAAATAGGCGCGGCCATAGCCGCCGGTGGCCAGGATCACCTTCTGGGCCTGGAAGCGGTGCAGGGTGCCGTCGTCCAGCTTCCAGGCGGTGACGCCCCGGCAGACGCCGTCGTCCATGATCAGGTCGAGCGCGAAGTATTCAATGAAGAACTCGACGTTCTTGCGCAGGCTCTGGCCGTACATGGTGTGCAGCATGGCGTGGCCGGTGCGGTCGGCGGCGGCGCAGGTGCGCTGGATCGGGGCCTCGCCGTAGTTCTTGGTCATGCCGCCGAAGGCGCGCTGATAGATCTTGCCCTCTTCGGTGCGGCTGAAGGGCACGCCCCAGTGCTCCAGCTCATAGACGGCGGCCGGCGCGTTGCGGGTCAGGTATTCGATGGCGTCCTGGTCGCCCAGCCAGTCCGACCCCTTGACGGTGTCGTACATGTGCCAGCGCCAGTTATCCTCGCCCATGTTGCCGAGCGAGGCAGAGATGCCGCCCTGGGCCGCCACGGTGTGGCTGCGGGTCGGGAAGACCTTGGTGACGCAGGCGGTCTTCAGGCCGGCTTCGGCGCAACCGAGCGCCGCGCGCAGACCGCTGCCGCCGGCTCCGACCACGACCACGTCATAGGTATGGTCGACGAAATTGTAGGTGGTTGCCATCAGAGGGCCCCTCCAAACGCGATCTTGAGGATGGAGAAGATGGCCAGCCCGCCGGCCAGGACGCAGAGGAACAGGTTCACCAGCAACGAGATAGTGCGCGGCACGAGCGTGTCGACATAGTCCTCGATGACCACGCGCAGGCCCGAATGCATGTGCCAGAAGCCGACCAGGAAGGTCAGCACCATCAGCACGGCGTTGACCGGCTCGGCCAGCCACAGCAGCGCCAGATCGCGCGGCAGCGGCGCCAGGTGGATCGTCGCGTAGACGGCCCACAACGTCAGCGGAACCAGGGCGATCGTGCTGACCCGTTCGGAAATCCAGTGGGCGGCGCCGTGGTGGGCGGCGCCCAGGCCGCGGGCGCGGGAAAGGGGGGTGCGGTAGCGGCTCATTACAGCGCTCCCATCATGGCGGCGATGATCCAGACGGCGACACTGGCGACGACCGTGAAGACCAGCTCGGCGACGCTGCTGGCGTTGGAGGTCTTCACCTCGAAGCCCTTGCCGGCGTCCCAGACCAGGTGGCGAATGCCGTGGGCCAGGTGGAAGAAGACACAGACGGTGGCGACGAAGAGACCCAGGCGCCCGATCGGGCTTCCCAGAAAGCCCATGAAGCCGGCGTAGGCGTCCGGCCCCGCCGCCAGGGTCACGGCCCAGGCCGCCGCCAGCAGGGCGACGACATAGAGGCCGACGCCGGTGACGCGGTGCAGGATCGAGGTCACCATGGTGATGTGCCAGCGCCAGACCTGGGTGTGCGGCGATTGCGGGCGTTCGCGTACGCCCCGATTGGCTTCAGTCATGGGGATTCCGGAAGTTTGGGGCCGAGTTCGGACACGGCCCCGGATTTAACCCCCGAGACGCGGGTGTCAACGCGCGGGGAGCTGTTGAGAATGTTTCGCGATTGAGCTCCCGTGGGGGGAGGATCGGAACGCCGAGTTCAGACCTAGCGTAGCGGGGGCGTCAGCGGCGCTGGCGAAAGGCAGATTCCCTCGCCCGAAAGAACAGGGCGTTTGGTTAATTGTATAGACCCGCTTTGGGCACGTTCTTGCGGGGTTCGGCGATTTGGAGAGACTTGCTCGCCTTTTACACGTAAATCGTACTCAATTTTTCCACTGCCAATGTCCAAAATAATGTGAATATGTCATTCGCATTAACTTCCGACGTTCGCCATGTGGCGGACCTCTCAGACTTCTCGGGACTGCTCATGGACATCACCAACACCCACAATGTCGCCGACAGCGGCACGCTCTCGCTCGCGGGCGCCACCGGCGTTCATGTCGCAGTGGTGGGGGGGGTGACCTACGTCTTCGCCGGTTCGGTTACCGATGGCGGGCTCAGCGTCTTCTCGCTCAGCGCCACCGGCATTCTCACGCCGGTGTTCAACTATCCCGATACCCCCGCCAACACCTACGATGGCATCCTCCAGATGACTTCTGCCGTCATCGGCGGCGCAACCTATCTGTTCGCGGCGGCCGCCGACGAGAACGCAGTGAACGTCTTCTCCGTCGCCGCCGACGGCGCCCTGACCCTTGTCCAGTCCGTTGTTACCAACGCTGTGCTCGAACTGCTCGGCGCCACCGGGATCAGCACCGCCGTCGTGGGTGGGCAGACCTATCTGCTGGTGTCCTCCCAGTTCGACGACGGGGTCGCTGTGTTCTCGGTGGCCGCCAACGGCATGCTGACCAGCACCTTCAACCTGACTGACGATCTGTCCCTGGCGCTCGACCGCGCCTACCGCTCCACGGTCGTCGAGGTTGCCGGCGAAAGCTTCATGGTCGTGCCCGGCCTGCTGGATGATGGCCTCAATGTCTTCAAGATCGAGGCCGGTGGAACCCTGACGACCGTCCAGACGATCTTAGACGACGCCACCCTCAAGCTGAACGGGGCCGACCAGGTGGTCAGCGCCGTGATCGGCAGCAAGACGTTCGTCTTCGTCACCGGGGCCAACGACGCGGGCATCTCGGTGTTCACCATGGCCGCCGGCGGCGTCCTGACCAATGTCTTCAACCTGTCTGATGACGCCAGCCTGGCGATGACGACGCCGCGCGGCCTGACCACCGTCACCATCGACGGCGCGCTCTACCTCGCCGTCGCCGGTCTGGGCGAACAGGCCCTGCAGCTTCTGGAGGTGGCGGCCGACGGCTCGCTGACCAACGCCGGAGTCTTCTTCAATAACGCGGACGCTCATCTTACCAGCCCGTTCTCCGTGGCCACGGCGACGGTCGGCGGCAATACCTTCGTTATCAATAGCGACTTTACCGAGAGCGGTCTGAGCGTCTTCCGGCTGGGCCCGGTGTTCGACGCCGCCAAGAACGACAGCTTCTCGGTCGCCGAGAACGCCGGCTTCGTCGCCAACGTCCGCAACGACAACGGCAACGGCGCCGACGCTCCGGCCATGGCCATCACGGCGGTCAACGGCCAGCCGGCCTCGGTAGGCATGAAGATCCTGCTGCCCTCGGGCGCCTTCCTGACCCTGCAGGCCAACGGCACCTTCCAGTACCTGACCAACGGCGCCTTCAATCACCTGGCCGGCGCCGCCTCGGGCGCCCTGAACCTGACGGCGACGGACACCTTCACCTACACCGTGGCCAACGGCGATACGGCGACCGTCACGGTCACCATCAACGGCGTCGACGGCAATGGCGACGTCCTGCAGGGCTCGGTCCTGGCCGACAATCTGGTGGCCGGCATCGGCAGCGACACCGTCAACGGCCTGACCGGAAATGACGTCATCGACGGCGGCGACGGTAACGATATCCTGCTCGGCGGGGCAGGCAATGACGTCCTGCTCGGCGGGGCCGGCATCGATCGTCTCGACGGCGGCAAGGGCGGCGACGCCATGACCGGCGGAGCCGGCAATGACACCTATGTTGTGGACGACGCCGGTGACACGGTGACCGAAGGCCTGAACAGCGGAACGGACACGGTCGAATCCAGCATCGACTACCTGCTAGGCGCCAATGTCGAGAACCTGCTGCTGACCGGCGTCGCCAACGTCAGTGGCATCGGCAACGCCCTCTCCAACCGCATGACCGGCAACGCCGGGGCCAATGTGTTGAGCGCCGGTGGCGGCAACGACTTCGTCTACGGCATGGGCGGTGACGACACCCTGTCGGGCGGCGCCGGCGTCGACACCATGTTCGGCGGCAGCGGCAGCGACATCCTCGACGGCGGGGCCGGCGGCGACAAGCTGTACGGCGAGGTCGGCGACGACACCCTGATCGGCGGCGTTGACGCCGACGTGCTCGACGGCGGGGCCGGTGACGACGTCATCAATGGCGGCGCCGGCATCGACAGCCTGATCGGCGGCACCGGCAGGGACACGATGCGGGGCGGAGCCGGCAACGACGTCTACTCGGTCGACAACAGCCTCGACCAGGTGTTCGAACTGGCCGGCGAGGGCGAGGACGTGGTCAACGCCTCGGCCAGCTTCGTGCTCGGCAGCAATGTCGAGGTGCTGAACCTGGTCGGGACCGCGGCCATCAACGGCACGGGCTCCAGCAGCAACAACCGCCTCTACGGCAACGCCGCCTCCAACACCCTGGACGGCGGCCTCGGCGACGACATCATGGCCGGCGGCGCGGGGTCCGACACCTACGTGGTCGACAGCGCCAAGGACGTGGTCACCGAACTGACCGGCGAGGGCACGGACACCGTCCGGGCCAGCCTCAGCTACGTGCTGGGCGCCAACCTCGAAAATCTGGTTCTGACCGGAACCGCCGCCAACGGCACGGGTAACGCCGAGGCCAACACCATCACCGGGACCGAGGGCGCCAACCTCCTCCTCGGTCTGGACGGCAACGACAAGCTGGTCGGCAATGGCGGCGAGGACCATCTGGTCGGCGGCGTCGGTAGTGACAACCTCAGCGGCGGAACCGGCAATGACCTTCTCGAAGGCGGCTCGGGCAACAATGTCCTGTCCGGCGGCACGGGG
The DNA here is from genome assembly GCA_031425895.1 of Caulobacteraceae bacterium. Classification (GTDB taxonomy): domain Bacteria; phylum Pseudomonadota; class Alphaproteobacteria; order Caulobacterales; family Caulobacteraceae; genus Caulobacter. Next base: position 5,054 of record JANPKF010000008.1, read on the forward strand.
TCGGACGTCTTCAAGATCGGCCAGGATTCGGTGCGTCTGTCAGGCTCCAGCGCCCTGGCGCTGCAGACCGACCAGATCATCGACTTCAGCCAGGCCTCCGGCGACCGCATCGACCTGACCGCCATCGACGCCAACAGCGCGGTGGCCGGCGACCAGGCCTTCACCTTCGTCAGCGCCTTCAGCTTCCAGGCCGGCGAAGCCACCCTGATCTACGATGCGGGCGTGGGCCAGACGATCCTGCGTCTCGACATCGATGGCGACGGCAAGGCCGACTACCAGCTGCGGCTCGACGGTGATGCCGGCGCGCCCAACCTGATCACCGGCGCCTCGACGCCGGCCGAAGGCGGCTGGCTGCTCTGACCCGAAGATAGGACTGAAAAATTCCACTGCCCGGGCCCTTGAGCCCGTGGCATTGGAGCACCTTCAACGGCTTGAACCGCTCGGGGGGAGCGGTGAGGCGCGCGGGGGGATGCGGCGGATCGGGGAAACCTGATCCGCCGCCTTTCGTTCTGGGGCTTTAGTCCCTGTCCTGTTCGAGCCAGTCGGCCGACTGCATCTCTTCCAGCCGCGACACCGTGCGTTCAAACTCGAACGCCCCTTCGCCCTCGGGGTAGAGATCGCGCGGGGCGACCTCCGCCAGGGTCACAAGCCGCACCCGGGCCTCGTACAGGGCGTCGACGAGGGTGTTGAATCGCCGGGCCGCCGAGCGCCGGGCCGGGGTGAGGCGCGGCACGTCCTCCAGAAACAGCGTGTGGAACCGGCCTGCGATGGCGAGGTAGTCGTTGGGTCCCAGCGCCGTATCGCAAAGACTGGCGAAGCTGGCCCGTAGCAGACCACCGCTGGCCCGAGGCAGATGGATCTTGCGGCCCAGCACCTCGAGGCTGGCCCCCGTCTCCGGCTGGCCGTCCAACATGTCGGCCCAGAGCGCGTCGAAGGTCCGCTCGTTGTCCGGATCGAGGGGCGAAAGCCAGACCCGGGCGCTCTTCAGCCGGTCCAGGCGAAAATCCGTCGGCCCCTTCACGGCCACCACATCCATGCGGCTCTTCAGCATGTCGATGAAGGGCAGAAAGAGCTGGCGGTTGAGGCCCTCCTTGTAGAGGTCCTCCGGCGGTCGGTTGGAGGTGGCGACCAGGGTTACTCCCCGATCGAACAGCGCCTCGAACAGTCGGCCGAGGATCATGGCGTCGGCGATATCGGTGACCTGCAGCTCGTCGAAACACAGCAGCCGGGCCTCGCCGGCGATCCGTTCGGCGGTGGGAACAATGGGATCGTCGCCCCCCCCTCTCTTGCTTTGGGCCTGTCCGAAGCGCGCCTTGCGCGCCGCCGCATCGCCCTTTCGCCAGGCGTCGATATGGCCGTGAACCTCGCCCATGAAGCCGTGGAAGTGGATGCGGCGCTTGCGCGACACCGGGGCGCTGTCGAAGAACAGATCCATCAGCATCGACTTGCCGCGCCCGACCGGACCCCACAGATAGACGCCCTTCTGGGCTTTGGGCTTGCGGCCGAACAGGGAGAAGCCGGGCTCACCGGCCTGGTCGAGGTCGGCTTCCAGGCGGGACAGCGCTTCGACCGCCCGCTCCTGCGCCGCGTCCGGCTGGATTTCGCCCGCCTTCAGGCGATCACGATAGGCGGTGCGGACGGAGGACGGCATCGCTGGTCCGGTTAGCGCGGAAATGGCCTTGAGGCGACCCGTTTCGGGATCTGCCATCCGCGCGGACTTCGCGGACCCGACCGCTAGGCCGCCCATTGTGGGTCAATATGTAGACTTGTGGTTTCAGGTTACTCGATTCGAGTGTAACCAAAAGTGGAAACGAATACTGCAATGCCTCTGCAAGGGCACGGGTTGATCAAATATAAAGCAATGTGCTCATATTGGGCTACTCATCCTTTTCTGGCGCTTAACTGCAGAAATTAAGAGTCGCTTTGCCATTCCGCCCTAAATGAAGTCCCCGGGGTGACTTCTGGGGTCTGATCGTTGCGCATTTCCAATCTGACACGCCTGACCGGCTTCGCCGTTGTTTTGGCCTCCTTGGCCGTCGTCGCGGTTTCAGCCGCCAGTTGGGACGGGATCAAGATCGGCGGCAAACAGTACGGCCGGTTGATCGACAACAAGGATCTGACCGCCGATATTCTGCCGCCGCCGCTTTATGTTCTGGAGTCCTACGCCTACGCCCTGGACGCCGAGACCCCCGCCGAAGCCGTAGCCGCGTCCGGCCGCATCAAGACGCTGAAGGCCGACTTTGAAGCCCGGCTGGCCTACTGGCAGGACCGGGACCTCGAGCCCCGCTTGAAAGCCCTGCTCTTCGACAAATCCCGACCGGCCGCTTCGACCTTCTGGACCGTGGCCCTTGATCGCTACCTGCCGGCCGTGAAAAGCGCCGACCCGCAAGCCATCGCGGCGGCACGCCTGGAGCTCAAGGCCGCCTACATGGCCCAGCGCGCCGTGGTGGACGCCATGATCCCGCTGGCTGCTGAAAGCACCAAGACCGGCGAGCAGGCCGCTGCCTCGAGCGTCATGTGGACCCAGATGATCGTCGGGGCGCTGATGCTGCTTCTTGCCGTCCTGGCTGTGTTCAACATTGTCATCGTCGCGCGCCGGGTCGCTGGACCGCTCACCATCATGAAGGACTTCATGCTGCGGCTGGCCGACGGCGATCTCTCTCAGCGTCCACCCTTTCAGGGTCGAAAAGACGAGGTCGGCGAAATGGCGAGGGCCGTCCAGGTCTTCCGTCAGAACGCCATGGACCTGCAAACCTCGACCGGCGAGCGCGCCGCCCTGGAACAGGAGACGGCCGCGGAGCGCCGTCGCACAGAGGCCGAGCGCCAGAGGCTCGCCCGTGAACAGCAGGTTGTGCTCGATGCGCTCGGCGCTTCCCTGGCCCGCCTGGCCCAGGCCGACGTCACCGCCCGGCTCGAGGGCCTTCCGGAAGGCTACGGCGCGCTCCAGACCGACTTCAACCGCGCCCTCGACGTGCTGCGGTCGACGCTGGTGGAGGTTTCTGATGTTGTGCAGCGCTTCACCGTCGGAACCGACCAGATCGCCGAGGCCTCGGACGACCTCTCACGCCGCACTGAACACCAGGCGGCCAGCCTGGAGCAGACCGCCGCGGCGCTCGACGAGCTGACCGCGACGGTGAAGACCTCCTCGGCCGGGGCCGGAGAGGCGGCCACACTGGTTGCAGCCGCCCGTCAGGAGGCCGGCGCCTCACGCGAGGTCGTGGAACTGGCGGTCGGCGCCATGAGCGCGATCGAGCGCTCCTCCAGCGAAATCAGCCAGATCATCGGCGTCATCGACGAGATCGCCTTCCAGACCAATCTTCTGGCGCTCAACGCCGGCGTCGAGGCCGCCCGGGCCGGTGACGCCGGACGGGGCTTCGCCGTGGTGGCGTCAGAGGTTCGCGCCCTGGCCCAACGGTCGGCCAGCGCCGCCAAGGAGATCAAGGTCCTGATCCAGGCCTCCTCGACCCAGGTTCTGGACGGCGTCCGGCTGGTTGGACAGACCGGAGAGTCGCTGCAGCGGATTGTTCAGCGGGTATCGGAGATCGATGGCCTCGTCGCCGACATCGCCCTGGCCGCCAAGGAGCAGGCGACCGGCATCCATGAGGTCAATCTGGCGGTCAACCACATGGATCAGGTGACCCAGTCCAACGCCGCCATGGTCGAGCAGTCGACCGCCGCGACCCAGTCTCTCCGGGCCGACGCAGCTGATCTCAGCCGGACGGTTGCCCGGTTCAATCTGGGCGGCTCAGGCCCGCGCCAGGAGACGCCGAGCGCCCCGCAAAGGCCCGTCGCGACCCCGGTTGTAGCGGCCCGTGAGCGTGTCAGGACCTATGTCACCGCAAGGGGCGGCGCCCGGCCGGCCGACGACGGCTGGGACAGCTTCTGATCCGCTAGCGATCCTTCGCCCCGAGATCCTTGCGTACGAAGCGATAGGTGCGGGGATCCTCACAGGCGCAGGCCTTCATCTCGCCGTCCTTCGTCCACCAGATCACCGTCGGAAACTTCACCGCGTCCTCGCCGACCTTGACGCCGTTGGCGGCCAGCAGGGGTTTCAGGTCGGCGATGGCCTTGCGGCCGGCCTCGACGACGGCGGCGCGGGCGATGTCGCCGTCGGCGGCCTTCAGGCCGGGAGCGGTCCAGGCCTCAGGCCGCGCCGCGCTCCACTGTTCCCACAGGGGCCAGCTGCGGTTGATCCACAGCTCGGCGACGGTCGTGCGTTCCGGCGCGGTTGATTTGGGCTGGCCGCCCACATCAGCCCGGGCGATGGCGATCACGCGGGTGTCGACCCCGGCGGCCTGCAGCTTGGGCAGCTCCTCATCGGCATAGCGGATACAGTCCGGACAGCTGCGGAACACCACGACATAGGCCTTCGGACCGCCGAGCCCGGGCGAGACATAGCCGCTGGCTTCCAGAATTTTGACGATCTCGGCCTGGTTCCTGGTCACCGTCTGCGGACGCCAGCGGGCGTCGAACCACCACCAGGCAAACACCGCAGCCAGGGCTGCCACCACGATCACCACCAACCAGAAGATCAACTTGCTCAAAGGCGCGGCTCCTTGCGCGGATCAGAGGAGTCTCTATCCCTTGCCCTGTAACGCGCGGCAAGCCGCCGCCGCCCAATCCCGTGAGTCGCCTTGGCCGAACGCCCACCCCCGCCGTCCCTGTCGCAGGTCCCGCTCAGCCCCGGCCTCTATCTGGTGGCGACGCCGATCGGCAATCTGCGCGACATCACCCTGCGGGCTCTGGACGTGCTGAACGCCTGCGATGTGGTTCTGGCGGAGGATACCCGGGTCACCGCCAAGCTGCTCAATGCCTACGGCCTGAAGAAGAAGCTGGAGCGCTATGACGAGCATTCGGCCGCCCGGGCCGAGCCGAAGATCCTCGAGCTTCTGGCGGACGGCGCCCGCATCGCCCAGTGCAGCGACGCCGGCACCCCGATGGTCAGCGATCCCGGCTCACGCCTGGCCATCGCCGCCATCGCGGCGGGCCACACCGTCGTGCCCATTCCCGGCGCCTCCGCCCCGCTGGCCGCCCTCACCCTGGCCGGCCTGCCGACCGAGCGATTCATGTTCGTCGGCTTCGCCCCGCCCAAGAGCGCCGCGCGCAAGACCTTCCTCGGCGAGCTTGCCAACGTCCGCTCGACCCTGATCTTCTTCGAAAGCGGCCCGCGCCTGTCCGCCTCGCTCACCGACATGGCCGCGGTGTTCGGCGACCGCCCCGCCGCCGTCTGCCGCGAGCTGACCAAGCTTCACGAAACCTGCATTCGCGGCCGCCTCTCCGAACTGGCCGCCGACCCCAAACTCGACGACCCCAGGGGCGAAATCGTCATCGTTGTCGGTCCCGGCGAGGACGAGGTCGCCACCGAGGCCGATGCCGACGCGGCCCTGGCCGAGGCCCTGACCCGCCTTGCGCCGGGCGAGGCGGCGTCCGAAGTGGCCAAGGCCCTGGGCGTCAATCGCCGCGAACTGTACCGCAAAGCGCTGGCCCTGAAGGACAGCCGGTGAGCCAGGGGCGGAGCCAGCGCGGCGCCGCCGCCCGCCGCTCCGGCCGCCGGGCCGAGGTCTTCGCGGCCCTGGCCCTCATGCTCAAGGGCTACCGCATCCTCGGCTTTCGCCTGAAGACCCCGCAGGGGGAAATTGACCTTCTGGCCCTCAAGGGCCGTGTCCTGGCGGTGGTCGAGGTCAAGAGCCGCACCACGCTGGAGGCCGCCCTGGAATCGGTCCGCATCGACCAGCGCCAGCGCCTGCGCCGGGCCGGCGCCCAGCTGGCGGCCAACCGCCCGGCCCTGAAGGGCGTTACCGTGCGGCTGGACCTGATCGCCCTGTCCCCGGGCAAATGGCCGCGCCATGTTCCCGACGCATGGCCAGACGGCTACTGACGCGGCTATGAGGGACGCATGACCCGTCAGGACGCGGAACAGCTGTTGGCAGAGGCAGGCAAGGCGCCCGACGACGCCTTCCCCCTGTTCGACGCCGCCCTGGCCTGCGCCGTGCACGAAGATCCCGACCGCGACACCGGCCCGACCCTCGATCTGGGCCGCGAGGCCGTCGAACGGCTGGCCGCCCGCCTCGAAAACGAAAGCCCGGAGGAAGCCATCGCCGAAGCCATGGCCGGCGACCTGCGCCTCGAAGGCGATGTCATCACCTACGAAAGCCCGGCCAACGCCGACCTGATCCACATGACCGAGCGCCGCAAGGGCCTGCCGGTGATGCTGGGCGTCGTCTATATCCACGCCGCCCGGGGCTGTAAGCTGCAGGTGCACGGCGTCGACTTCCCCGGCCACTTCCTGCTGCGTATCGAGACCCGAGAGGGGCCGATGGCGCTGGACCCGTTCAGCGAAGGCCGCATCGTCCTGCCCTCCGAACTCAGCCGCCGGGCCCTGCGGGCCGGCCTGACCCCCGATGTGGCCAGCCGGCTGGAGGCCCTGATGGCCCCGGTCAGCGACCGCGCCGTCCTCATCCGCCTGCAGAACAATATTTTCGCCAGAGCCCAGCAGCGCGCCGACTGGCCCGCCGCCGAGCGCTCGGCCCTCCGCCGCGCCCTGCTCAACCCCGCCGACCATCGTCCCTGGCTCGACGTGGCCCGCGCCCGAGAAGGGCAGGGGGCGCTGGTCGGGGCGCAGGAGGCGCTGAGCCGCGCCACCATTCTCGACGGCGGCGCGGCGGTCTCTGCCCGCGCGGCGCGTGAACGCGTGCGGATGCAGCTCAACTAAACGCCTCCACAGTGAACCGGGGCTGGCGAAATGCCCCGCGACCCCTCAAGTATGCCGCACACAGTTTCGGAGCTCCCATGACCTTGCGCGTCGCCGTCCAGATGGACCCGGTCCACGGGATCAACATCGATACCGACACCACCTTCCTGATGATGGAGAACGCCCAGGCGCGCGGTCACAGCCTCTGGGTCTACACCCCCGACAAGCTCAGCCTGGAAGAGGGCAGGGTCATCGCCCGGGCCGTTCCGGTGACCGTCCGGCGCGAGAAGGGCAACCACGTCACCGCCGGTGAGCCGGTCCTCCTCGACCTCGGGGCCGACATCGACGTCGTCCTGATGCGCCAGGACCCGCCCTTCGACATGGCCTACATCACCGCCACCCACTTCCTCGACGCTGTCCACCCGAAGACCCTGGTGGTCAACAACCCGACCGAGGTGCGCAACGCCCCGGAAAAGCTCTACGTCACCACCTTCCCGGGCGTGCAGCCGCCGACCCTGATCACCAGCGACGTCGACGCCATCCACGACTTCCAGGAACGCCACGGCGATATCGTGCTCAAGCCCCTCTACGGCGGCGGCGGCTCGGGCGTGGTGCGGCTGAAGAAGGGCGATCCCAACCTCGACGCCCTGCTGGAACTGCACGCCCTCATCGGTCGCGAACAGGTCATCGCCCAGGCCTTCATCCCGGCCGTCGCTGCGGGCGACAAACGCATCCTGCTGGTCGACGGCCTGCCTGTCGGCGCCATCAACCGCGTCCCGGCCGACGGCCAGGTGCGCTCCAATCTCGCCCGCGGCGGCCGCGCCGAAGCGGTCGAGCTGACCGCCCGCGATCTGGAACTCTGCGCCATCATCGGCCCGGACCTCAAGAAGCGCGGCCTGCTGTTCGTCGGCATCGACGTCATCGGCGACTACCTGACCGAGATCAACGTCACCTCCCCGACCGGCGCCCAGCAGCTCAAGCGGTTCGGCGGACCGGACGTGACCGAGGCGATGTGGGACCGCATCGAGGCCCTCCGGGCCTGAGTCGTCCCTGACACCGGTGTTCCGCCATCTCAGCTTGTGACGGCTAGATGACTGTTTGCACTCAACTTCCTGTCTGGTTCTATATTTGTTCTTGCTTTGAGCCGCCCGTTGTGCTGCTGTTGTGGATAAGTGGCATAACTTCAACGACTTAGCAGGGGCGGGTTGGAACATGGTCGCCAAGGTGGTCACTGTCGCCTTCCAGGGGGTCGAGGCCCGGCGTGTCGACGTCGAGGTCCAGCTGACCGGCGGCGAGACCGCCATCGTCATCGTCGGCCTGGGCGACAAGGCGGTGGCCGAGAGCCGCGAGCGGGTTCGGGGGGCCTTTACCGGGCTGGGGCTGGCGATGCCGGCCCAGCGGGTGGTGGTAATCTGGCCCCGGCCGACCTGCCCAAGGAAGGCAGCCATTACGACCTGCCGATCGCCCTGGCGGTGATGGGCGCCATGGGCATCATCCCGCATGACGCCCTTAACGGCTGGGCGGCGATCGGCGAGCTGTCGCTGGACGGCAGCATCTCCGCCGTCGCCGGCGCCCTGCCGGCCGCGATCGCCGTCGGGGCCATGGATCTTGGCCTGATCTGCCCGGAGGCCTGCGGGCCGGAGGCGGCCTGGGCCGGCGAGACCCGCATCCTGGCGCCCCGCTCGCTGATCAGCCTGATCAACCATTTCCGGGGCACACAGATCATGTCTGCCCCGCGTCCGGGAGAGGTCACCCAGTCGACTGGCGGTCCGGACCTGCGCGACGTGAAGGGCCAGGAGCAGGCCAAGCGGGCGCTGGAGATCGCCGCCGCCGGCGGACACAACCTGATGTACTGCGGCCCGCCGGGCTCGGGCAAGTCGATGCTGGCCCAGCGTCTGCCTGGCCTTCTGCCGCCTCTGACCGCCGCCGAACTGCTGGAAACCAGCATGGTCCATTCGGTCGCCGGCCTGATCGCCAAGGGCACGCTCACCCGCGACCGCCCCTTCCGCGCCCCCCACCACAGCGCCAGCATGGCCGCCCTGACCGGCGGCGGCGTGAAGGCCAAGCCGGGCGAGGTCAGCCTCGCCCACAACGGCGTCCTCTTCCTCGACGAACTGCCCGAGTTCGGCGTCCAGGCCCTCGATTCCCTGCGCCAGCCGCTGGAGACGGGCGAGGTCATGGTCGCCCGCGCCAACTTCCACATCCGCTATCCGGCCCGGGTCCAGCTGGTCGCCGCCATGAACCCCTGCCGCTGCGGCCACGGCGGGGCCGGCAAGGGCGCCTGCGGCAAGGCCCCCCGCTGCCAGCGTGACTATCAGGGCCGCGTCTCCGGCCCGCTGATGGACCGCATCGACCTGGCCGTCGACGTCCCCGCCGTCACCGCCGCCGACCTCGCCCTGCCGCCGCCCGCCGAGGGTACCGCCGAGGCCGCCGCCCGCGTCGCCGCCGCCCGCGCCCGGCAACTGGCCCGCGCCGAGGCCGCCGGCGACGGCGCCCCCACCCTCAACGCGCGCGCCGAGGGCGA
>JANPKF010000009.1:0-2662 GCA_031425895.1 Caulobacteraceae bacterium
CGGCGCGAAAAACCGGTCGTCCTCCAGATGCGGCACAACCCCGCGCACCAGCCCCCGGACCGCTTCCAGCCCCTCACTCGACGCCAGCCCACCGTGGAAATCACACCCCTGCGCCGCCGCCAGCACCTCGATGGCCACCACCTGAGCCGCGTTCTCGGCCATCTCCAAGAGCCGCCGCGCCCCATGCGCCGCCATCGACACATGGTCCTCCTGGTTCGCGCTCGTCGGAATGCTGTCCACACTCGCCGGATAGGCCCGCTGCTTGTTCTCAGACACCAGCGCCGCCGCCGTCACCTGCGGGATCATGAAGCCACTGTTGATCCCCGGCCTGGGCGTCAGAAACGCCGGCAAACCGCTCAACACCGGATCCACCAGCATCGCCGTCCGCCGCTCGCTCATCGAGCCGATCTCGCACACCGCCATGGCCAGCATGTCGGCGGCAAACGCTACCGGCTCGGCATGGAAGTTCCCGCCGCTGATCGCCTCGCCGGTCTCGGTGAAGATCAACGGATTGTCGGTCACCCCGCCGGCCTCGATGCCCAGCGTCGTCGCCGCCTGCCGCCCCAGATCGAGGATCGCCCCCATCACCTGCGGCTGACAGCGCAGGCAGTAGGGATCCTGCACCTTCTCACAATGCGCGTGGCTGACCTGGATGGCGCTGCCCTCCAGCATGGCCTTGAACCACGCCGCCACCTCCGCCTGCCCCCTGTGCCCCCGCAGGGCATGGATGCGCGGATCGAACGGCGCCACCGACCCCTTGGCCGCCTCGACCGACAGGGCGCCCGCCACCATCGCCGCCTGGAACACCCGCTCGATGCGGAACAGCCCGGCCAGCGCACAGGCCGTCGAAAACTGCGTGCCGTTGAGCAGCGCCAGCCCTTCCTTGGGCCCCAGCACCAGCGGCGCCAGCCCCACCTTCGCCAGCGCCTCGGCCGCCGGCATCCGGACCCCGGCCACGAACGCCTCGCCCACGCCGATCATCGTCGCCGCCATATGCGACAGCGGCGCCAGATCCCCCGACGCCCCCACGCTCCCCTGCTTGGGGATCAGCGGCAGGCAGTCCCGCGCCAACAGCGCCAGGATCATCTCCACCGTCGCCGGCGCCACCCCCGACGCCCCGCGCCCGAGGCTCGCCGCCTTCAGGGCCAGCATCAGCCGCACCACATCGGCCTCCAACGGCTCACCGACGCCCGCCGCATGGCTGAGCACGATGTTCCGCTGCAGACGGGCCAGGTCGCCGGTCTCGATCCGGATATTGGCCAGCTTTCCAAAGCCGGTGTTGACGCCGTAGACGGCGTCGCCCTTGCCGACGATCGCCTCGACCACCGCCGCGCTCGCCGCGATGGCCGGCCAGGCCTTTTCGCTCAGCGTCGGGACCTCGCCCTCGAACAGCCTGCGCCAGTCGCCCAGACTGGCCTCGCCGGGGGTCAACACCAGACTCACGACACAACTCCCTGAAACACCCGGGACCGCAACGGATTGCGTCCCAGCCAGTAGGCCAGCTCGACCGGCCGCGTGGCATCCCAGATCGCCAGGTTGCAGGCCTTGCCCACCTCCAGCGACCCCATCTCGTCCCACCGCCCGATCGCCCGCGCCGCCTCGCGCGTCACCCCCGCGATCGCCTCATCCACCGTCAGCCCGAACAGGACTGCCGCCATGTTCACCGCCGTCAGCAGCGAGGTCAGCGGCGAACTCCCCGGATTGCAGTCGGTCGCCACCGCCATCTTCACGCCCGCTTCCCGGAACAGCGCCACCGGCGGCTTCGCCTCATCGCGCAACGCATAGAAGGCCCCCGGCAACAGCACCGCCACCGTCCCCGCCTGGGCCAGCGCCCGCGCGCCCTCGGCGTCCGTCCGCTCCAGATGATCGGCGCTCAGCGCCCCATACTCCGCCGCCAGCTGCGCCCCGCCGCCCGCCGTCCGCTGATCGGCATGCAGCCGCACCGGCAGTCCGTGCGCCTTCGCCGCATCAAACACCCGCCGCACCTCGTCCGGCGTGAAGGCATTGCTCTCACAGAAGGCATCGACCGCATCGGCCAGACCCACCGCCGCCGGGATGATCTCGTCCACCACCCTGGCGACATAGACCTCGCGGCTGTCCCTATGCTCCGGCGGCAGGGTGTGCGCCGCCAGCAGGCTGGTCGCCACACTCACCGCCCGCACGCCTTCCAGCGCCCGCGCCGCCCGCAACATCTTCAGCTCGCTCTCCAGATCGAGCCCATAGCCCGACTTCACCTCGACCGCCGTCACCCCCTCGGCCAGCAACCGGTCCAGCCGCTCCAGCGCGCTCGCCACCAGCTCGCCTTCCGTCGCCGCCCGCGTCTTCGCCACCGTCGAGACGATCCCGCCCCCGGCCGCCGCGATGGTCTCGTAGGTCTCGCCCCGCAGCCGCATCTCGAACTCGTCCGCCCGGTCGCCGGCGAACACCAGATGGGTATGACAGTCGATCAGTCCGGGGGTCACCAGCCGACCCTCCAGGTCGATCACCTCATCGGCCGTCCAGCCGTCCGGGAGGTCGGCGCCGACAAAAGCGATCCGCCCGTCCACTGACCCCACCGACCCGTCCTCGACGAGGCCGAGACCGCCCTCCGACTCGTCGAGAGTCGCCAGCCGCCCACCGCGCCAGAGTCGGTCGAAATGCATGAGGCCTCCACGAAGTGGGC
>JANPKF010000010.1:0-5776 GCA_031425895.1 Caulobacteraceae bacterium
AGGCCCCGCGACCAGGCCGCGTTGACCAGGGCGTTGACGACGGCGCCACAGTCGAACGGCCCGATGTCGCTGCCATGGATCGAGCGGTCGTAGGTCACCACGATCGATACCGGCGCGTCGAACTGGCGAAAGCCGCGCAGCACCCAGTCGGTGCGCGCCGCCTTGTCCTCCCGCGCGATGCCCATGGCCGCGAACAGCTGCTTGGCGACGCCGATCTGCCGCTCGCGATGGACGCCGCCGTATTCGCCCTGGGTGCGGAATTCCCGGCTGTGGGGCACGCCGGCCAGGTTGCGCTCGGTGTTGCCGGCCCGGATGCGGTCCAGCGGCTCGCCGGCGATGACATGGAAGTTCCAGGGCTGGGTATTGAGCGAGGACGGGGCCCGTAGGGCCAGTTCGATGACCTCCTTGATCACCGACTTTGGCACCGGTTCGGGCTTGTAGCCCCGGATGCTCCGGCGCCCCAGAACCACATCATCGTACGTCATGTCAGACCCTGCTTGTTCGTTGGCCGCACAGAGTGGCGGTCGTGTCCCTGGGGAAGTCGATGGGCAAGAAAAAGGCCCGACCGCCAGGAGCGATCGGGCCTCTTCGTCTTGTCGTTGGAAGCCTTAAGCCGCCTTGCCGAAGCTCAGCGTCTCATAGCGGCGCAGGTGGTGATCGACCGAGCCGTAAAGCCCCTCGATCATCGTCGCGCGCTTGAAGTAGTGACCGACGGCCAGCTCCTCGGTCATGCCCATGCCGCCGTGGATCTGGATGGCGTTCTGGCCGACGAATTTGCAGGCCTTGCCGATCTGCACCTTGGCGGCCGAGACGGCCTTGGCGCGTTCCGCGTCGCTCTCGTCGAGCTTCAGGGTGGCCATGTAGGTCATCGACACCGACTGCTCGACGTTCATGAACATGTCGACCATCCGGTGCTGCAGAACCTGGAAGTTGGCGATGGCGGTGCCGAACTGCTTGCGCTGGCGCGCGTAGTCCAGCGTCTGCTCATGCATCTTGCGCATGGCGCCGACGGCCTCGGCGCAGGCGGCGGCCGCGGCCTCGTCCAGCACCTTGTTGACCAGCGGCAGGCCGTTGCCCTCTTCACCGATCAGGGCCGAGGCCGGGACCGACACGTTCTCGAGGTAGACTTCCGAGGCGCGCTGGCCATCGACGGTCGGGTAGTCGCGGGTGACGACGCCCTTGGCGCCCTTCTCGACGAGGAACACCGAGATGCCGGCCTCATCGCGCTGGCCGCCGCTGGTGCGGGCGGTGACGATCAGGTGGCTGGCCCAGGGGGCGCCGATGACGACCGCCTTGTGGCCGTTCAGCACGTATCCGTCGCCTTCCTTCTTGGCGGTGGTCTTCACATCAGCCCAGTTGTAGCGGGCCTGCGGCTCGGCATAGCCGAACGCGATGGTGACCTTGCCTTCGATGATGCCGCCGATCAGCTCGGCTGCTTGCGCATGGCCCGAGTGCTTCAGAAAGCCGCCGCCGATGACCACGGTGCCGAGGTAGGGCTCGACCACCAGGGCTTTGCCGAACTCTTCCATGACGATCATGTTTTCGATGGCGCCGCCGCCCAGGCCGCCCAGCTCTTCCGAGAAGGGCGCGCCGAGGATGCCCAGCTCATTGGCGAAGGCTTCCCAGATGTCGGCGCTCCAGCCGCTCTCGGACTTGATCAGCTTCTGGCGCTTATCGAAGTTGTACTTGTCCTGCAGGAAGCTGGCGACGGTGTCGCGCAGCATCGACTGCTCTTCGGAGAAATTGAAGTCCATCGGGCGTCCCTGACTAATGCGTTTCTTGTAAGTTGGTCCGAAGCCTAGAGGCCCAGAACCATCTTGGCGATGATGTTGCGCTGGATTTCGTTCGACCCGCCGTAGATCGAGGTCTTGCGGGTGTTGAAGTAGTTGGGCGCCGTGCGGTGAGCGCTGTCCGGGCCGATCGGATGGGCGTTGTCGCCGTCTTCCGGGAAGCCGCGGAAGTAGGGCGAGGCGTAGTGGCCCGCCGCTTCCAGGGCCAGTTCGGTCAGCCGCTGCTGGATCTCGGTGCCCTTGATCTTGAGCAGCGACGATTCGGGGCCGGGGCCCTTGCCGGCGCTTTCCGCCGCCAGAACGCGCAGCTCGGTGTACTCGAGCGCGGTCAGGTCGATCTCAAGTTCGGCGACCTTGCGCTTGAAATCGGAGTCCTTCAGCAGGTTGTCGCCGTCGTCGCCGAACTCGACCGAGGCCATCTCGCGGACCCGCTCGACGCCGCGCTTGGAACGCGCCACGCCGGCGATGCCGGAGCGTTCGTGAGCCAGCAGGAACTTGGCGCAGGTCCAGCCCTTGTTCTCTTCGAAGACGCGGTTCTCAACCGGAACCTTGACGTTCTCGAGCCAGACTTCGTTGACCTCGTGGCCGCCGTCGATGGTGATGATCGGGCGCACGGTGATGCCCGGGCTCTTCATGTCGATCAGCAGGAAGCTGATGCCTTCCTGGATCTTGGCCTCAGGGTTGGTGCGGACCAGGAAGAAGCCCCAGTCGGCGTGCTGCGCCAGCGTGGTCCAGGTCTTCTGGCCGTTGACGATGTAGTATTCCTTGCCGTCGTCTCCGGTGATGCGCTCGGCCTTGGTCTTCAGCGACGCGAGGTCCGAACCGGCGCCCGGTTCCGAGTACCCCTGGCACCACCACTCCTCGCCGTTATAGATCTTCGGCAGGTAGCGGTCCTTCTGCTCCTGGGTGCCGAAGGTGTAGATAACCGGGGCCACCATGGCGACGCCGAAGGGCAGCACCGCGATCGCGTCGGCCCGCGCCATCTCTTCGCCGAACAGGTACTTCTGGGTCGAGGTCCAGCCGCAGCCGCCCCACTCCTTGGGCCAAGACGGGGCCACCCAGCCCTTCTTGGCCAGAACCTTGTGCCAGGACAGGAAGTCGTCCTTGCTCAGGTCCTCCCGATCCGAACCCTTGTCGCGCAGTTGCGCGGGGTAGTTCTCGGCGATGAAGGCGCGAACCTCGTCACGGAACGCAATGTCTTCGGGGGAAAAGTCGAGATTCATGAGGGGCTCCCGGCGCGGCTCTTCAAGGGCCGTGTTCAAGTCGGGGGGATCATAGAAGCCGAACGCTTGTTTGGAAAGATGACGTTTGCGTCAACGTAAGGAGATTCATTCGTAGTCCAGGTCGCCGCAGCGCACCGGAAACCCTCCGTCGTTTGGCGGCCGCTTCATCACCTCCGCCAGCCGCGTCTTGAGGTCGGCCGGTGAGACCCCGGCTTCCCGGGCCTTCGGCTCCAGCAGCCGCTTGGAGATATCGCGATACCGCATGATCCCCAGGCCGTTCGACTGGCCCAGAACGCCGGTGCTGAGCGCCTGATAGCAAGTGATGACCTCGTTCAGGCTCATCGGCGGGTTTGAGAACGACACCGGCACCCACACATTGGCGCCAGTCAGATCGGCTCCGCCCTCAGGTGGCTTCATCCGATACTGCGCCGCCAGGCCGAGCGCCGCCTCGCCAAAGCCCATGCCCTCGGGCGTCTCGCTGACGACCATGCAGTTGCTCAGCCGGCCCTCCACAGTCACGCCGCAGGATATGACCGCCCTCCCCGTCACCCCAGCCGCCACGGCCGCCTTCGGGTGAGCGGCGCGGACGGCCGCCGGGTAGGGTTTGCGAACCCAATAAGGCCTCTGGATGTTTGAAGCCTGCAGCGGCCCGGCCACTGCCGGGGTCTCCGGCTGGGCGGCCAGGACCAACGTCATCAGAACAGCAGCAAGCATAGCACCCCCGAACGTCACTGGCCGCAACGCTAGCGGACGCGATCCCGGCAACACACAAAAAAAGCGCCCCGCCTGGGGAGACGGGGCGCCAAGGGGCTCTGGTGCTCGATACAGAGTGCGAAATTATCCAACCACGCCGAAGGCCTGGCAGGCGCCGTTTCGCTCGGCGATCAGTTCGGCCTTGCGCGTGTCGTCGGCCTTGGTGGCTTCCACCTGGGCGTCGTCCTGGGCGTTCATGGCCTTGTCGATGATCCAGTCGGCGCGGCCGCGCTTGTTGGCCTTGATCACCGCGTCGACGCCCTTGGTGTCGACACCTTCGGCCTTGGCGAGGCCCTTGCAGCGGGCGGCCTTGACGAACTGGGAGTCGCTCAGGCGCTCGGCCGGCTGGGCGGAGACGGCGGTGGCGCCGGCCAGGGCCAGCAAAGTCGCGGAGATCAGCAGGGTCTTCATGGTGTGGTTCCCGTCAGCGATTGAACTCGATGACTGCAGGGTGAGGCACGAACACCGTATACTCAAATTAAACTCTTGAAAGACTCCCAGTATGACAGAGATTTCATATCTAAACTTATTGTAATGATCCGGGCGAAAACATGGCGCCTTCTTGACACTTTTGCCTCACTTGCCAGCGTCGCCCCGGCCCGCGATCCTTGCGGCAATGACCGATCTTCCTCCCGACATAACCGGCCCGGGCCTCGGCGCCCTGCGCATGGACGCCGCGGCCCTCAACGGCTTCCTGCTGCGGGCCTTTCCGCACGGCGACCCGGAGGCCATGGTCAAGGTGATCCGGGTCGATCCCGGTGTGATCACCCTGGCCATGCCGACCAGCGAGCGGCATCACCGCCCCGGCGCTGTTATCTCAGGGCCCACCCTGATGAGCCTGGCAGACAGCGCCGCCTACGCGTTGATCCTGGCCCATATCGGCGAGGTGGCGATGGCGGTGACCACCTCGCTCAACATCCACTTCCTGCGGCCTTGCAAGCCCGGCCGGCTGATGGCCGAGGGCCGTCTGTTGCGCCTGGGTCGCCGGATCGCCACCGTCGATGTGCTGATGTGGACCGAAGGCCCTGACCGCGCCGCCGCCAAAGCCACCGTCGCTTACGCCATTCCCGAGGGAGCCGTGTCATGACTCTTGGACCGCCCTACGCAAGCCCGCCCAAGGCCATCACCACCCCATGCGTGAAGGTCTGCATCGTCGATCCGGAGAGCAATCTCTGCCTCGGCTGCTTCCGCACCCTGCCCGAGATTGGCGGCTGGGCCCGCTTCAGCGAGGCGGAGCGCGCGGCGCTGATGAGCGAGCTGCCGACCCGCAAAGACCGCATCCGCCCCGAGAAGCTCGGGATCTTCAACACCTGATTCACCAGCCTGATTCATCGGATGCAAACCCTGCTCGCCTAAAACCCTGCTCAATGGCTCGCGTTCAGAGCGGGCCGACGAAGCCAATAAGGGCGGGGTGTCACCAATGCTGAAATTTGCAGCCGTTGTGCTGGTGGGGGCGTTGTCGGCCGTTGGCGCCGCCGGCGCCGTCGTCAACTTCGACGCCGCCCAGACGTTCGGCGCCCAGACCGCCCCGGCCAACGCCCAGCTGGCGGTCACGCCGGTTTCCAGCAACGCCGCCGCCGCCCAGGTCACCAAGGCCGCCGATGGCCATTACTGGGCCACCGCTGACGTCAACGGCAGCGCCGTGCGCTTCCTGGTCGATACCGGCGCCACCGCCGTCGCCCTGACCGCCAACGACGCCCGCCGCCTCGGCCTCGATCTCGCAACGCTGACCTACGGTGTTCCCGTCACTACCGCCGACGGCAAGACCATGGCCGCCCAGGTCAAGCTGCGCAGCGTCACCATCGCCGGCGCCCGGATCGAGAACGTCGACGCCCTGGTGCTGCAGAGCGGCCTGGAAACCAGCCTGCTCGGCATGAGCTACCTCGGCCGCCTCTCCTCATTCGAGGCCACCCGCACGGCCCTGATCCTCAAGCCGTAGCGCCTCCGGGACTGCGCCTTCCCCTCCGGCGTCGCCCTCAGTGGTGATCCTGCTTGTGGATCGTCGCCGGG
>JANPKF010000011.1:0-5111 GCA_031425895.1 Caulobacteraceae bacterium
CGATCTCGACGGCGTTCTTGCAGGCGCGGGGCAGGGTGGTGGGGTCCATGCCGCGGATGACGGCGTCGCCCAGCTTGTCGAAGTACCAGGCCGAGGACTGGGCCGGATCGACCAGCACCTTCTGGCCCTTGAGGGCGTCGAGCGCCGGTTCGAGGTCGTCAGGGGTTTCCAGGCTGACCTGGTTACCGAGCCAGGCCGGTAGCTCGGCCGTCACCTTGTCCGGATCGAGGAACAGGCGGGCCGTGCCGTCGGCGCGGACCACGGCCTGGCTGAGCGGCAGCGGGGTGCGGATGACGTCGCCGCCGCGCACGTTGAACAGCCAGGCGATCGAGGCCGGGGCGGTCAGGACGGCGGCGTCGGCGCCGAGTTTTTTCAGGCTCTCGCCGATGCGGGCGCGTTTGGCGGCGCTGTCCTCGCCGGCGTATTCGATCGGCTGCGGCACGACCTTGGCCTTGGGCTGGGCCGGGCGCTCGGCGCCCCAGGCGCTGTCGAGCGGATTGGGAGTGACGGGCTTGAGGGTGGCGCCGGCCTTGTCGGCGGCTTTCTTCAGGCCGGCGAGGGCGTCCGGGCTGTGCAGGCGCGGGTCATAGCCGATGACCGAGCCCTTCTGGAGTTCGACGTAGGCGGGGACGCCGCCCTCGACCAGATCGCGGATCTCGAACAGGGCCTGATCGACCTGTTCGCGGACCTGCAGCGTGTAGCGGCCATCGACGAAGACGGCCGCCTTGTCCTTCATGATCACCGCCGCCCCGGCCGAGCCGGTGAAACCTGTAGCCCAGGCCAGCCGGTCGTTGGCGGCCGGCAGGTATTCATTCTGGTGCTCGTCCTCGTGAGGGACCAGCAGGCCGTCGAGACCCTGCCGGGCCATGGCGGCGCGGATCAGGGGCACATGTTTCGAGCCGAAGGACGGGTCGGTGGATTCATCGAAGGTCTGGCGCATGGGATGGATTTAGGCCTGCCGGACAGGTCGTGCAAACCCGATTCAATTTGTCGCATGCCCGACTAACGGTGCGCTAACCACGCTGCGGGATAACGGCCACCTCAATCATCGGGGGATGACCATGACCTGCGACTGCAACAGCCTGGGCCGCTGGCCTGTTATGACCCGCCGCGCGGCACTGGCCGGAGCGGTCGGCATGGGCCTGGCCGCCATGGCGCCGGCGGCGGCCTTCGCGGGGGGGCACTGCGAGGCCCTGCTGCTGACCTGCATGGACTTCCGCCTCGCCAACGAAGTCACGGCCTACATGGACGCGCGGGGGCTTCGGGACAAATACGATCACGTTATCCTGGCCGGCGCTTCGCTCGGCGCGCTGAACGACAAGTTCCCGGCCTGGAAGGATGTGTTCATGACCCACATCGACCTGGCGGTGCAGCTGCACGAGGTCCACCGGGTCATCATTCTCGATCACCGGGACTGCGGCGCCTACAAGCTGGTGCTGGGTGAGGCGGCCGTGAAGGACCCGGAAACCGAGCTGAAAAGCCATGTGGCCCAGCTTTATGCCGTCCGCTCGGCCATCCTGGCCAAGCATCCGCACATGGAGGTCGAGATCGGCCTGATGTCGCTGGACGGCAAGGTGATGCAGGTCGTCTAGTTCAGCGGCAGCGGATCCTCGACCGGGGCAGGCCGGGCAGCCACCGCTTCGGCGGCTTCGGCGCGGGCGCGTTCGGCGGCGGCGCGGGTTTCCGCGGCGGCGGCGCGAGATTCAGCGGCAGAGCGGTCAGCGGCCAGTTGAGCGTTGGCGGCGGCGGCATTGTAGCTCGACTGGGCCTGGGTCGTGGCGGCGTTGTATCCGGCCTGGGCGCCTTCCAGCGCGCCCTGCGCGCGGGCCTGTTCGGCGACCGTGCTGAGATCTTCCTGGGTGACGGCGGCGTCGCGGTTGGCGGATGCGACCATGAAGGCAACGGCGATGATGGCGACCACAGCCACCAGGGCGGCGATCAACCAGGCAGCCGTGTTGTTGCTGCGGCGGACTTCGACGGCCCGGACGGCGCCGGTGGTTTCGTCGTAGACGGTGCGGGTCTCGCCCGGTTCGTAGCTCATGGCCTGCTCACTCCTGTCGTCCTCGATGGGGTGACAACGGGAGGCGATGAGTCGGGTTCCAGGCACGGTCTGTTTCCAGAGGCTTTTTGCTCAGGAAGAAGCGTATTCGGGCGCCGAACCGTTAGGGCCAACCGACATTCAGGTTCCAACCCAAAATTCCGCTCCTCCCGGCGAATGCCGGGACCCAGTTCGTAGGGCTCCGCTGGCCAGGACTCGTGCCTGTAGGCACCCCGCGGTCCTGCTTTCTGCGATCACCGCCGTGCCCAAGGGCACGTAAGCCTGCCATCGAGATCACGCGGCTGGGTCCCGGCGTTCGCCGGGATGAGCGGGATAGAAATGAGCTGAATGTCGATCGAACTAACGCCGTCGGACTTCAGCCCTTCTCGAGGACGAGTGTGGCCCAGGCGTCCCTGTGCAGGCGGCGCTTCAGACGGAAGCCGCGCGACAGATAGGCCGCCTTCACCCGCCGTTCCTGGGTGCGCAGCAGGCCCGAGAGGATGGCGATGCCGCCAGGCTTCAGAGCGCCCTTGATGTCCTGGGCCAGGGAAACCAGCGGCGGGGCCAGGATGTTGGCGAACACCAGGTCGTAGGGGGCGGTGGCGGCGACCCGGCGGTGGTTGAGGCCGGAGGCGTAGACGAACCGGGCGTTCGACTTGTTGACCCGGGCGTTCTCGCCGGCGATGCGCACGCTCGGCCTGTCGATATCGGTGCCGACGGCCAGCTTGCTGCCGGTGCGGGCGGCGGCGATGGCCAGCACGCCGGTGCCGGCCCCGACGTCCAGAACCTTGCCGAAGCGGCGGCCCTTGAGGAGATCGTTGAAGACCCGCAGGCAGCCGGCCGTGGTGCCGTGGTGGCCGGTGCCGAAGGCCGCGCCGGCCTCGATGCGCAGCTGAACGGCATTGGCCGGGGCGAGGCCCTTGTCGTGCATTCCGAAGACGAAGAAGCGGCCCTCGCGAACGGGCGGCAGGCCGGACAGCGACATGGCCAGCCAGTCAGCGTCGGCGAGGTCTTCGGTGGTGACCTTGAGTTCGGGCCAGCCGGCCAGAACCCGGCGGATCTCGTCGGCCTCGTCGCGGGTCACCGGGAAGGCGTCGATGCGCCAGATGCCGCGATCCTCGTCCTCTTCCAGGATGGAGTAGGTGGCGCCCTCGAGCAGCGGGTTGGCGTCCATCGCCTCGGTAGCGGTCTCTGCGGCGATGCGGGGGCCGCGGGCGATGATCTGGACGGCGTCGTCGACGATTTCGGTCATGGCGCGGGGTTTAGCGGAAAACCGCCGCCACTCAATGACCTAACAGAACCGGGCCCTATCAGGATTGAGGGGCGGCCCGCGATGTGTCGCCGCTGGCCGCCGCTTCCTCGCGTTCGAAGGCGGCCATGGCCGCGGGCGGCGCGTCGGCCGGCTCGAAGACCTCCGGGCCGAGATCGGCGGGCGCCTCGTCGCTGGAGATGCCGGCCAGGATGCCGCCCCCCTCGCTGGGGTACCGGACGACGGCGTCGTAGTTGGCGGTCTGGTAGGCGGCGGGCGTGTAGCTGGCCGGTTCGATCATCGGCAGGTCGGGCGCGGACTCCTGCCAGCCGGCGTCGACGTAACCGTCGTCAGTCGCGGCATAGCTGGCCGCCTGGTAAAGATGGTCCGTGCCGATCACATAGTCGGGCACGCCGTAAGGATAGCTGCTGGTTCCCGCCTCGGCGTCGCCATAGGCCATCCGACCGCTGTCGCCGAGCGCGATCTGGGGACCGCCGATCCGGCCCTCGGCCAGGGCCGGGCGCAGGACGCCGCCGATCAGAAGACCCGAAATGGTGGCGACACCGATACCGTAGAACAAGGACTTCATCGCGACTGCTCCTCCTGAGGGCACAGCGCGGATCGAGAGCTTTGGTTGCCTGGCCGACGCTAGGCCGGGGTGAAGACCGAAACGGTGAGGTTCGTGCGCAACAGGAAGCCCAGCGATTCATAGAGGGCAATGGCCCCGGTGTTGCCGGCGTAGGCGTGCAGGAAGGGGGTCTCGCCGCGCGCCTGGATAGCACCGGCGACATGACGCATCAGGTCGCCGGCCAGGCCCCTGCCGCGGTGCTGGGGCAGGGTGCAGACGCCGCTGACCTCGGTGAAGGGGCCGGCCCGCATGCGCATTCCGGCCATGGCGATCAGCACACCGTCCTCCCGCACGCCAACGAAGTCGCCCAGCTCATGGGTGCGGGCGAAGAAGGGGCCAGGCCTGGTCAGGGTCGCCAGCGCCAGCATCTCGGGCGCGTCGGCGCCGGTCAGGGCGATGATCTCGAACGGCGACTTCAGGGGCGCGATCTGGCGTTCGGCGATCATCTGCACCGCCTGGCCCTGTCCCGCCAGGACGGTCCCAGGAACGGGCGGCAGGTCGGCCGGTTCGAACAGGTAGGTCTCGCCGTATTCGGCGACCAGCTGGCCAAGGCCCTCAAGGCTTTCCGGCGAAACATCGGGGATGGCGGCAAACAGGCCGAATTCCGGGTCGAAGCGCACCGCCGGGCCACGCGCGATCGCGTGCTGTCGCTGGTTGATCTTCAGCGCGTTCCAGATCGGGCGGTTCAGAGGGTGAGGGCCGGTAACCATCGGGCGGCCCTTATCGGACCGTCAGGGAGTCGACGCAATCGCCTCAGGCCTTCAGGCGACAGCCCAGCGCATGGAACTCGCCGATGGCGCCATAGACGCCAAGGCCGATTGCTGGTGCGGGTGATCAACGCCCTGATCGAGGGCCGGCTGTTCCAGCGCTTCCTGACGCCGGAGCTGATGCCCGACGACGTGTTCCATGCGGCTTTCGTGGCGCTGGCGGGCAGGCCTCAAGTCTGAACAGCCGCAATCGAGAGTAGCCTCGGCTCCATCGCTATTCCCGTTAGAGGTGAATCCAGCGCAACAAAGAAAACGACAGGCTGTATGGTTAACGCCGCTCTCGGGGAGGGGGCTTCCATGGCCGAAAACTACGCAATCGAGACGGCGACGCGCCTGCGCGACATCGGGTTCGCCGAGTTTACCTCGGACCTGATAACCAAGACCTTCGAAGCCCTGATCAAGGCCAATCTCGATCAGACAGAGAGCTAC
>JANPKF010000012.1:0-10614 GCA_031425895.1 Caulobacteraceae bacterium
GTCAGCTCTTCCATCATCGCGCGGATGGCGCGGGAGGCCGTCGTGTAGGCGGCAAAGCGCGGCTTGACCACCACCGCATCGGGGCAAAGCTTCAGCGCCTGGAACATCGGCATGGCGGATCGCACGCCCTTGATCCGCGCGATGTAGCAGCAGGTCGACACAACGCCCCTTTGCCCGCCGCCGACGATGACCGGCTGGTCGCGCAAGGCGGGATTGTCACGCTTTTCCACGCTGGCATAGAAGGCGTCACAGTCCATGTGGGCGATGCTCAGGGTCGCCAGTTGATCATGCGCCACCATCCGCGGCGAGCCACAGGCCGGACAGCGGCGCGGAGCCGTGTCTCCGGTCCAGAAGCAGTCGCGGCAGAAGGCCTTGAGGGTCATGGTCCGACTATGTTGCGGGGCATGGCCGGGTTATGCAGCAACTTTGGACCCGATGGGTTGTGAAAAGGGTGAATGGGATGTTGCGGTCTGGCGCCCTGATGGCGGTGGCGATCATCAGTCTCGGCCTGGCAGCGCCGGCGGCATGGGCTCAGTCCCTGACGATCGACGACCAAAGAACGATCAAGCTCGACAAGAGCAGCCAGGTTTCCGTGAACATCTACGCCTGTGGCGTCGGCATTCAGCGAGTCAGCGATCGCTTCCGCGTCAAGGACCGCCTCACGCAGTTGCAGGAGGACCTGACGGCGGCCTTTGGGCCTCAGTTGGCTGGACACCGGCTCGTCCTGAAAGACTACCGCCTCTACCTCAACTACAGCACTGATCTTACGGCGCAGGCTCGGCAGGTCGGGGCCAACGCCGCCGGCGCAGCGGTGGGCGTGCCCGGTGTGGGAGGCCTGCCGGCGCCGGGGCGGTACGGTGTTCACGCCAAGTGTGGGCAGGACAAGACGCCGGAGGGTTGGTTCGCCGCTTCCGAGGTCACAGGGCCCCACTCGCCGCTCATTGCCAATGTGACCCTCGAGGTCGATGGTCGGCCGTATTCTGTGCGGGTCGTGCACTCGCCGGATATGGCGCTTCAGCCGTCGATGCGCGCGATGTTCGTTGTCCCAAAGGAAGTGCGGGAGCTGGCCGATCCGGACGCGGCGGTTGAGGTCGAAGCGGCTTTCACCCGGGCCAATGCCGCGCTGATTGATCAGATTCGAACGGGCTTGAACGTACAATGAAATCCTGGTCCATCGCCGCCCTTGCCACGCTCGTCATGTGCGCCCAGGCCCAGGCCCAGTCCGCGCCACTTCAGCTTGTCGACGCCCGCCCGGCGGATCAGCTGAAGTCCAAGACCTATTCCCGCAATCTCTATGACTGCAAGTTCGCCATCAAGCTGATCGCTGGCGACGACCGGCGGGCGGTCGGCCGCATCGAAAAGCTCCGTACCGATCTGGACGCAGCACTGGGCGACAGGCTGGCGGGCAAGACCGTGACGGTCACCGACTATCGCCTGGTGATCAACTACAGCACCTACGGGACCCGAGTGAGCAAGCAGATTGCCGGCGGGCCGATCGGCAAGGCGGTGGCCGCAGCGTCCGACCGTCGTCCGAGGGCCAAGTGCGCGCAAGAGAAGACCCCGATCGGCTGGTTCGCGGCTGAGGAGATGCGCACCCTCAACTCACCGCTGATCGTCTACCTCGCTGTGACCGTCGACGGGCGGCCCTACAGCCTGCGTGTCGTGCATTCGCCCGACATGGAACTGACGACCTTCACCAACAAGGATCTGACTGAACCGCAGGCTGTGCACGAGGCGGAGGCGGCCTTCGATCTGGCCAACAGGGCCCTAGTTGCCGCCATTGCGGCTGGCTGATCACTACCCAACCGGCCACAGCCAGGCGGCGCCGCGTACGCCTGAAGAGTCGCCGTGCACGGCCTTGCGGATCGGCGTCTCGAACGTGTCCGAGAACACATGATGCGCGATCACGCCCGGAAGCCGCTCGTATAACTCTTCGATGTTCGACATGCCGCCACCCAGAACGATGACGTCGGGATCGATGATGTTGCAAACCGTGGCCAGCCCACGGCCCAGCCGGCCGATGTAGCGGTCCAGCACGCCGCGGGCGATCGGTTCGCCGGCCCGCGCCTGCCTGACAATCTGCGGGCCATCCAGATCGCGACCCGCTGACTGCCGGAAGTCCTCAAGGAAGGCTGTGCCGCTGATCCAGGTCTCCAGGCAGTTGATACGGCCGCACCAGCATTTGTGGGCGCCGTGCTCCTCAGGCGTCGCCCAGGGCAGGGGGTTGTGGCCGAACTCGCCGGAGAAGCCGGACACCCCCGGCCAGTCCCTGCCGCCCAACCACAGGCCACCCCCGCAGCCGGTGCCGATGATCACCCCGAAGGCGACCTTCGCGCCGACCGCCGCCCCGTCGACGGCTTCGGAAATAATCAGGCAGTCGGCGTCGTTGCGCAGCCGCACCGGACGGCCCAGCACCCGGACCATGTCGGCCTCCAGCGGCGCCCCGTTCAGCCAGTAGCTGTTGGCGTTGCGCGACAGGCCGGTGGCCGGCGAGATAGAGCCTGGGATGCCGACGCCGATCCGCTCGAATCTCTGGCCGACCTCCGCCTCCACCGCCTCGACCACCCGGCGGGTGACCTCCAGCGAGGCCTCGTAGACCCGCGGGTTAGGCAGTCGAATCCGCGACACGAAGCGGCCTTCGCCATCCAGGGCGGCCGCCTCGATCTTGGTGCCGCCGAAGTCCACGCCGAGTCTGAGCATGCGACGATATCCGTCGAAGATCGTCGCGCAGGCAAGGCTTGCCTGACCGTGCGGCACCGCTTCTAGATCGCGGCAAACACATTGTGGAGAAACGCACATGGCCCAGGGGCCCCTGTCCGGTCTGAAGATCGTCGAGTTCGCCGGAATCGGTCCGGGACCGTTTTGCGGCATGCTGCTGTCGGATCTGGGCGCCGACGTCGTGCGCATCGACCGCAAGGGCGCCGGCCGCGGTTCGCCCGCCGACATCACCGCGCGTGGCCGCCGCTCGGTGGCCCTGGATCTCAAGAACCCGGACGCCATCGAGACCTGCCTCAAGCTGATGGCAGAGGCCGACGGCATCATCGAGGGCTTCCGCCCCGGCGTCATGGAACGCCTCGGCCTCGGCCCCGACGTCGCCCTGAAGCGCAATCCCAAGCTCGTCTACGGCCGGATGACCGGCTGGGGTCAGTTCGGTCCTTACGCCAAGGCCGCCGGCCATGACATGAACTACATCGCCATCACCGGCGCCCTCCACGCCATCGGTACGGATGAGAAGCCGATCCCGCCGCTCAACCTGGTCGGTGACTTCGGCGGCGGCGCCCTCTACCTCGCCTTCGGCCTGCTGGCCGGGGTGATCCACGCCCGCAGCACCGGCGAAGGCCAGGTCATCGACTGCGCCATGAGCGATGGCGCGGCCTCGCTGATGTCCATGTTCTATGGCTTCAAGGCCATGGGCGCCTGGCAGGAAACCCGCCGGTCAAACCTGCTCGACGGCGGGGCCCACTTCTACGACACCTACCAGTGCGCCGACGGCAAGTGGATTTCGATCGGCTCTATCGAGCCGCAGTTCTACGCCCTGCTGCTGGAGAAGACCGGCATCACCGACCCGGCCTTCCAGAATCAGATGGACCGCTCGGCCTGGCCCGAACTGACCCAGAAGCTGGCGGGCGTCTTGAAGACCAAGACCCAGGCCGAGTGGTGCGAGATCATGGACGCCACCGACATCTGCTTCGCCCCCATCCTCGACCTGGATGAGGCCCCCAAGCATGCGCACAACGTCGCCCGTGAGACCTTCGTCACCGTCGAGGGCGTGATCCAGCCGGCGCCAGCGCCCCGGTTCTCGGCCACCCCGGGGAAGATCCAGGCTCCGCCGCCGAAGATCGGTGCGCATAACGAAGCCGCGTTGACCGACTGGGGTTTCTCGGCAGAGGCCATCAAGGCGTTGCAGGACTCAGGGGCTCTGTAGGCGGGGGCCCGTGTCAGTCCTGCAAAGAGTCTGACACTGAGCCGACACCTTCCATTCAGCCACGGTTCAGCCGCGCGCCTCTAGTTTGGCATCGTGACTGGAGGCGCCGCGCTCTCCCGTCCCTCGAAAGCGGCGCTGAAGGGCATACAGGACGAAGGCAAGATCATCCTGGAGGCGCGCCGCACGGTTATACGGGCGGCGCGCCGTCTTGTATTGCGCGGCGCAGCAACTGCGGGCAGGTTCCCGCGATGACAGACCCCCGCGCCCGGTTCGCGCTGCTTTCCCGTTGGCGCGACCTCGATCCGGCCCACTGGGTGCGGCTGACGGTCAGTGTCGCGGGCAAGTCGCTGTCGCGGCTGTGGGGCCGGGACGTCATGCTCTACGTCGGCGGGGTCAGCTTCTGGGCCATGCTGGCGGCCTTTCCCGCCATCGCCATCGGTATGGGCCTGTTCGGCCTGTTGATGGACCCCGACAAGATCGCCCAGCGCGCCGAGTCGCTCACCGGCCTGATGCCGCCCGGGGCCCAGCATCTGTTCGAAAGCGAGCTGATCCGCCTGGCCCATGCGCCGCTGCAGGCCGTGTCGGCCCAAAGCGCCCTTGCCATCATCATCGGCGGCTACGCTGCCCATCGGGGATTCAAGGCCCTGCTGGCCGGTCTCTCCTTCATCCATGACGAGGAGAACCAGCGCGGCTTCTGGACCTTCAACTTCATGGCCCTGATCGTGCTGATCTGCGCCTTTGTTCTGATGGGCGTCGTCTCGGCCATGTTCCTCATGCTGCGCCTGATGGGCGCCGCGCTGAACCTCAAGCCCCTGGCCGGAACAGTCTTCCTCAGTGAATGGACCTGGACCAGCCTCGGCATCACCCTGGCGATGACCCTGATCTACCGCTACGCCATGTCCCGCGAGCCCGTCGTCTGGCGCGCCTCGATCATCGGCGGCATGGCAGCCGCTGCTCTGGCGGTCGGCGCCAGCTGGGCCTCGGCGTTCTACGTCGAACAGATCGCACACCTGGGCGCCACCTACGGCTCGGTCTCGGCCGTGGTCGTGTTCCTCATCTGGCTCAGCTGGAACGTTAACGTCGTCTTCCTCGGTGGCGCTATCGCCACGGAGGTCGAACTGGCTATCGCCCAGCCGACTTTGGATTTCGAAGACGCGCCGCTGATCTAGACGCCCATTCCTGCCGGGATTGTTCGAAACAGTCGGAGGGGTGGCGGTCAGGTTTTGCGGATGAGGAAGCTCACGGCGCCGTCCGCCTCGACCTGTTCCATGACCTGATGTCCGCCCTGGTTGGCGAAGTGCGGCACGTCTACCTTTGCCATCGGATCGTCGGCGATCAGCCGCACCATCGCTCCGGTGTCCAGGCCTTCCAGCGCCTTGCGCAGCTTCAAGGTCGGCACCGGACAGCGATGGCCTCGGGCGTCGATCAACAGGGGCTCTTGGCTCATCGCATCCCGATAGCGCGCACGCGAAACTGCCGCTAGGGTCCGCGCCTCAAAGGTGTTCAGGGGGCGTCATGCTTCGGGGTCTTGTTGCAGCGCTGGTCAGCGCGTCTTTCATCGTCACGCCGGCCTTCGCGGCCCCGCCCAGGAAGGCCGATCCCACCAAATGGGACGTCAATGCGCCGCCCGGGCCCTTCAAGGACGTGCCCATCGACACCACCACCGGCACATGGATGAGCGTCGACGTCAGTCCTGACGGCAAGGAGGTGCTCTTCGAACTGCTGGGCGACCTCTACACAATCCCGATCGGCGGCGGCGAGGCCAGGTCCCTGACCAGCGGCGTCGCCTGGGACATGCAGGCCCGCTATTCGCCCAACGGCCGCTGGATCGCCTTCACCTCCGACCGCGGCGGCGGCGACAACATCTGGGTCATGAACCGCGACGGCTCGGACATGCGCGCCGTCTCGAAGGAAACCTTCCGCCTGCTCAGCCAGCCGGCCTGGTCGCCGGACTCCGAGTACGTGGTTGGCCGCAAGCACTTCACCTCCGGCCGTTCGCTGGGCGCCGGCGAGATGTGGCTCTACCACCGCTCGGGCGGCGACGGCCTTCAACTGACCAAGAAGCGCACCGAACAGAAGGATACCGGCGAGCCGGCCTTCAGCCCCGACGGCCGCTACCTCTACTTCAGCGACGACGCCACGCCTGGCGGCCAGTTCGAGTACAGCAAGGACCCCAACGGCCAGATCTATGTGATCCAGCGCCTCGACCGGAAGACCGGCGACACCAGCCAGTATGTCACCGGCCCCGGCGGTTCGATCCGCCCGACCCCATCGCCGGACGGCAAGAGCTTGGCCTTCGTCCGCCGCGTTCGCTACAAGACCACCCTCTTCATCCGCGACCTCGAGAGCGGCAAGGAGACCCCGGTCTACGACGCTCTCGACCGCGACATGCAGGAGACCTGGGCCATTCATGGGGTCTACCCCAACATGGCCTGGACGCCGGACAACAAGGCCATCGTGCTTTGGGCCGGCGGCAAGATCCGCAAGGTTGATGCCGCCACCGGTACGGCCGCCGACATTCCCTTCCATGTGAAGACCACCCGCCGGGTCGCCAGCGTCGTGCGCGCCAAAGTCGATGTCGCGCCCAAGGCCTTCGACGTGAAGATGATCCGCTGGGCCGAGGTTTCGCCGCGCGGCGACAAGGTCATCTTCGAGGCGCTCGGCAAACTGTGGATCCGAGACGTCAGCGGCGGCCAGGCCAAACGCCTGACCAGCCAGAGTGACCATTTCGAGCTCTATCCGGCCTGGTCGCGGGATGGCGCGTCCATCGTCTATACCACCTGGTCCGACGAGGCCTTCGGGACCATTCGCGTGGCGTCCGCCGCCGGCGGCGAGGGCAGGGTGGTGACAAGGAAGCCGGGCCACTATGTCGAACCCGCCTTCAGCCCCGATGGCCGCACGATCGTCTACCGCACGGTCCAGGACGGCTATCTGACCAGCGCCCAGTGGGGCAGCGAAACCGGCCTCTGGAGCCTTCCGACGGCCGGGGGTGAGCCCGTGGAGATCACCGCCAACGGCGTGCTGCCGCAGTTCGGCGCCGCCTCCGACCGGGTGTACTTCATGAGCTTCGAGGCCGAGGGCAAGCGCGCCCTCAAGTCCGCAAAGCTCAACGGCGACGATGCCCGCGTCCACCTGACCAGCGCCAACGCTGGGGAGTATGCTATTGCGCCGGACGAGAAGTGGGTGGCCTGGACAGAGCGGTTCAACGCCTACGTCGCCCCGCTGGTGTTCACCGGCAAGCCGGTCGAGATTGGTCCCGAAAGCAAGGCCCTGCCGGTCACGCGCGTCACCCGTGACGCCGGCGAGTGGCTGCACTGGTCGGGTGACTCCAGGCGCCTCTGGTGGTCGCTCGGCCCTGAGCTCTTCAGCCGCGACCTGAAGGATGCCTTCGCCTTCGTCGACGGCGCGCCCAAGGATTTGCCCAAGGCCCCTGAGAGCGGCATCAAGCTGGGGTTCAGCCAGGCTTACGACGCCCCGACCGGCCGTATCGCCCTGGTCGGCGCCCGCATCGTCACCATGAAGGGCGATGAGGTCATCGAGGACGGCGTCATCGTCATCAACGGCAACCGTATCGAGGCCATTGGCAAGCGTGGCGCGGTCAACGCACCGGCCGACGCAAAGGTGGTCGATGTGTCGGGCAAGACCATCATCCCCGGCCTGATCGACGCCCACTGGCACGGCTCGATGGGATCGGACGAGATCATCCCGCAGCAGAGCTGGATCAACTACGCCGCCCTGGCCTTCGGGGTGACGACGATCCACGACCCCTCGAACGACACCAGCGAGATCTTCGCCCACAGCGAACTGGCCAAGGCCGGGGAAGTGGTCGCCCCGCGTATCTTCTCGACGGGCACGATCCTCTACGGCGCAACAACGCCCTTCACCGCCAAGATCGAAAGCCCCGAGGACGCCATGTCCCACCTGCGCCGCATGAAGGCGGCCGGGGCCTTCAGCGTGAAGAGCTACAACCAGCCCCGCCGCGATCAGCGCCAGCAGATTATCGCCGCCGCCCGAGCTCTCGATATGTCGGTGACGCCGGAAGGCGGCTCACTGTTCGAGCACAACATGACCATGCTGATGGACGGCCACACGACGATCGAGCACTCGATCCCGGTCGCCGCCATCTATGACGACGTCAAGCAGCTGTGGCCGCAGACCGGCACCGCCTACACCCCGACCCTGGTCGTGGCCTATGGCGGCGCCTGGGGTGAGCACTACTGGTACGAGACGACCAACGTCTGGGAGGACCCGATCCTCACCAAGTACGTGCCGCGCCGCATCCTCGATGCGCGCTCGCGTCGGCCGTTCAAGATCCCGCCGGAGGAGCTGAACCACATCCGCATTGCCACCGTCGCCCGCGAACTGAACGACCGCGGTGTCCTGGTCCAGGCCGGCGCCCACGGACAGCGCGAGGATCTGGGTCTGCACTGGGAAATCTGGATGATGGAGCAGGGCGGCATGACTCCGCTCAATGCCCTGCGCACCGCCACCCTGAACGGCGCCCAGGCGCTGGGCATGGACCGCGACATCGGCTCGCTCGAGGTCGGCAAGCTGGCCGACCTGGTCATCCTCGACGCCAACCCGCTGGAGACCATCCGCAACACCCGCCAGATCCGCTTCACCATGATCAACGGCCGACTGTTCGACAATGACATGAACGAGGTCGGTACGCGCATGCGGGCCCGCAAGCCCTTCTGGCACCAGCAGGTCGGCGGCGAGACCTGGGGCGGCGCGACCACCACCGAGGCGGCGAGCCATACCGATCACTAGAGCCGCCTGAATCTCGAAGCCCTTTGGACCCCGGCGATCTTCTGATGGCCGGGGTCTTTTTTCTCGCTCGCCAAGCCCGGTCTGCCCGGGCAGGATCGCAGGGCCAAGGGAGAGCGCATGCCGGACGATCTAAATCTCGACGTCGTCGACAACCGCACCAAAAGCCGCTTCGAGGTCCATCTGGGCGGCGAGATCGCCTTTGCCGAATATCGGCTTGAGGGCGACAGCATCGTCTTTCCGCACACCATCGTCCCGGACGCCTTCGCCGGAAAGGGCGTCGGCGGGACGCTGGTAAAACATGGCTTGGCTTACGCTCGGGAGAGGTCGCTAAAGGTCAAGCCGACCTGCGGTTTCTTCGCCGGATACATCAGCAAACACCCCGAGCATCACGACCTGGTCCACCCGGACTTCCGTGCTGACCTCGGCATCACATCCTAGGGACGAGACATGAAAACCCGCATCACCGAACTCTTCGGCATCGAGCACCCTATTCTCCAGGGCGGCATGCACTTCGTCGGCTTCGCCGAAATGGCGGCGGCCGTGTCCAACGCCGGCGGCCTGGGCATCATCACCGGCCTGACCCAGCGCACGCCGGAGGACCTGTCGAAGGAAATCGCCCGGTGCAAGGAGATGACCGACAAGCCGTTCGGCGTGAACCTGACCTTCCTGCCGAGCGTCAACCAGCCGGATTATCCGGGCTACGTGAAGGCCATCCTTGATAGCGGCATCAAGGCGGTCGAGACGGCCGGCAACAACCCCGCGAAGTGGCTTCCTCCGCTGCAGGAAGCCGGCGTCAAGGTGATCCACAAGTGCACCTCGGTTCGCCACAGCCTCAAGGCCGAAGCGATCGGCTGCGACGCCGTCAGCGTCGACGGCTTCGAGTGTGGCGGTCACCCGGGCGAGGACGACGTCCCCAACATGATCCTGCTGCCGCGTGCGGCCGAGGAGCTAAAGATCCCCTTCGTCGCCTCCGGCGGCATGGCCGACGCCCGGTCGCTCGTCGCCGCCCTGGCCATGGGCGCCGAGGGCATGAACATGGGCACCCGCTTCATCGCCACGAAGGAAGCGCCGGTCCATGAGAATGTGAAGCTGGCCATCGTCGCGGCGAGCGAGCTGGACACCCGCCTGGTCATGCGCCCGCTGCGCAACACCGAGCGCGTGCTGACCAACGTCGCCGTCGAGCGCCTCCTGCAAAAAGAAAAGGAACTCGGCGCCAACATCAAGTTCGAAGACATTATCGAAGAAGTGGCAGGGGTTTACCCGCGCATCATGTTGAACGGCGAAATGGAAGCCGGGGCCTGGTCCTGCGGCATGGTCGCCGGCTTGATCCACGACATTCCGACCTGCAAGGAACTGATCGACCGGATCATGAGCGAGGCGGAGCAGATCATACGGGGTCGTCTTGAAGGGTTCCTGGCGGCGTAGACTCCCCCGGCCCCAAGGCTCAACGGCCCGACCAGTCTTCGCCGCAGCGCGGACTTGCGCGCCTGCGCGATCGGACTCGACTCACAGAAGAAGACATGGAATCATCTTCTGGGGGTTGCGAATTGCCGGCCGTCGCGTATCGGCGGCCCTGCGTCTTCATCCCGGCAACGATAGCGACGCCTGAGGCGTCCACCAGTTCGGTTGTTTGCGGCGCCCCGTCTCAGCTTCGGCAGAAGGACTGCGCGCATGGCTAATCGGCTCGCCCTGGCACTTTGTGTCTTCATCAGCCTCGTTGTCGTGGCCTGTGCGCCAAGGACGGCGAAGCCGGTCGCCGATCAGGTGACCATCACAGGCAGTGTCGTGGACCCGGCCGGGCGGCCGGTCGCCGGCGCGGAAATCACCGTCGGCGGCGCCCGAGTGGCGACCAACGCCAAAGGCGTCTTCACCGTAAAGCAAAAGCTCTCGCCGGAGAGGCTGCTTCTGGCCGTCAAGGC
>JANPKF010000013.1:0-4953 GCA_031425895.1 Caulobacteraceae bacterium
CGGAGCGCGGCGCGGCGCCGGGGTCGGTGTGCCGAACATAATCGGCAGGTTGATGTTTCCGAACCCGGCCGGTGAGCCATCCAACCTGACAGGCCGGATCTTGAACTTCGGCGCCAGCTTCAGAGCCGCTTCCGCAAACCCGTTCCCTGCCGGCGTTTCGCCCCGGGCCTCACAGTCAGTCAGCAACCCTGCCGGCGTCGTCTTGCACCACAGCACGACCCGGCCGGACAACCCCGCGTTCAGGGCCTTGCGGGGGTAGACAGCGGCGATGTCAGCGCCGGTCGGGCGGGCCTCGAAGACCGGCCGGGCAAACTCTGGCGGCTTCGGCGCAGCTGGCGGGGCGGGGGGCGCCGGTGGAGCAGGCGGCGGGGTTTGGAGGCGGGCCAGTGGGGCGAGGGGCGGCGTCGGCGGTGTCGGCGCTGACATGGGCGAGGGCGGCGGCGGAGGGGCCGGCGGGGCTTCGGGGGCAACTAAAGCGGGCGGAGCCGGAGGCGCGGGCGGCGCCTCGGGGGCCATGACGATGTCGATGACGGTCGGGCCGACCTCGTCGTCGGCCCGCTGCCGCACCTTGATCACGCCGATGTCTTTGCCGTCCAGGGCGTTGGGCGTGAAGTCGGCGGGGGCGGCCTTGCCGTTGACCAGGAAGGTCACGCCGGCCAGTTGCGCGTCCCGGCGCGGGTTGCCCGTCGCGGGGGTCAGCACGATGACCGGCCGGCCGCTCCAGTAGGCGACGCCGTCCTTGACCCGCATCTGGTCGGCGGCGACCTGGATCACCCCCTTGGGCGCCGAGACGTCATCCTGCGCCGACTGCTTCCAATGCGAGGCCCGGCCGGCGATGGCCCGTTCGGGCGCGGCCTGCATGGCCAGGGCGACAGTCGCGCCCCCGACGGCCAGCGCCAGGACGGCGCCGATGGCGATGACGCCGGCCCTTGCGCGCGCAGAGGCAGGCGCATGGGGCTTCAGGATGGCTTTCAGACGCATGGCGGTCTTCCTTCCGGCGCCGATGAATGCGGACTGCGGCTCCGGACCGGCGCTGAGGCGGAGCGTCTCGAGAAGGGTTTCGGCATAGGCGCGGCGGGCGGCGCCGTCGGCCTGGGCGAGGGCGATGGCGTCGCAATGCTCCTCCCGCGCGGCGTTCAGCCGGGCGTGGATCATGGCCATGAAGGGGTTGAACCACATGACCGCCAGCAGGGCGCCTTCGGCCCAGGCGCGCGGATTGTCGCCTCGCTTGAGGTGGGCCAGTTCGTGGCCGCAGATCAGCGCGAGGCGCGGGGTCGGCAGGTCGGTCAGCACCTTGGGGATGACAATGGCGGGCCGGATCAGCCCGGCAAGCAGCGGACTGCCGAGGCGGTCGGACGCTTTCAGCACGGGCGCGCGCACCTTGAGCACGGAGGCCTGCCGGGCGATGTCGGCGGACAGCGCCTCGTCGTCGAGCGGCCTGGCCTGGCGCAGCAACTGCAGGAGCCGCGCGTGACGGCGCAGCAGCAGGACGCAGCCGACGAGCATGCCCAGCAGCATGAGGCTGAGCAGCAGGGTGGGCGCCAGCACCTGGGCGACATCGAACCAGGTCTGGAACGGCGAGGTCGCCGGAGGCGCGGTGACAACCGGGTCGACGATGACGGCGCCGGGGTCCGTGGCCGGCGGACCGACAGGAGCGGGACGCGACAGGTGAGGCGAAACCAGCACCACGGCGACCACCGCCAACACCGGCGCCAACAGGGCGAGACCCCAGACCCGCTCCCGTAGGCCCGGCGCGCCGGTGATCCGTTCGGCCAGGAGGCCGGCCGCGAAACCGCAGGCGGCCATTGGGATCGTAGATCCCAGGATCAGCAGGGAGAGTGTGACACCGTCCATCATTTCTCCTCCTCGGCGTTGAGCAGGGCCTCGAGTTCGCTCAACTCTTCAGGCGAGAGGATGGCGCTGCCGGCAAAGGCGGAAGCGGGCAGCGGCCCCTCGACCTCCAGAACCCGCATCACCCGGCGCAGCACGCCGCCCAGAATGTCCGCCTTGGCCTGGGCCGCCTCATAGACCGCCAGGCCGTGGACGGATCGCCGCACCAGCAGGCCCTTGGCCCGCATCCGCTCCAGCACCGTGCGGGTGGTCGAGGCGGTCCAGTCGAGGGCTTCGGGAAGCGCCGCCTGGATCTCGCGGGCGCTGGCCGCGCCGTCGCGCCAGAAGACCTTGAGGATCTCAAGTTCGGTGTCGGAAGGCGGCTGGGTCATGGTCGACTCTCGGCTAACGTCACGGATACGCTACAGATGTAACGCATAGCCGTCAATCGTCACGAACGCGGGTTTCCGGCGCCCTCTGACCGGCGCCGGTCCGCCCAGATTTGGCCATGCAAACAAGGCCATAGAAGCGGTTCTGCAGTCGGGAGGCGCGTATGGCCCATCAGTATGAGTTCGAAGGTCAGTCGGGCCACGGCTATCGCTACCAGCCGCTGGAGGGCGAAGGCCCGATCTCGCCGACCGGGGCCAACTACCTGTTCGTCAAGATGAAGGCCGGGGAGCGCACGGTGGTCTACGCCGGCGAGACCGAGTGCCTGCACAAGGGCGTCCATTCCGGCTGGGACAAGGCCAAGAAGACGTTCGGGGCCAACACCATCCTGGTGCGCCTGAACGTCACCCGCGCCATCCGCCAGGCCGAACTGCAAGACATCGTCGCCCTGCACAACCCGCCGATGAATGGCGACGAAGAATAGCGCCGGTTCTGGTTGCCTTCACGATAGCGGCTTCGTAGGGTCCGCCTCTGGTTGAGTTGGGGTAGTCATGGCTTTCGAAGAACAGCTGTCGTTCGACTGGAACGACAATGATCGCCGTGATGTGGACGCTCAGTCGACCGCCTTCGTCGGCGGCTACGACGAGCCGGCCTCCCGGGTTCACGCCGATGACGGCCCGGTCGTCAGCGTTTCCCGTCCCGACCTCGTGTTCGACCAGCCGCCTCTGAATGGCCCAGCGCTGTTCGGGGCCCGGTTCCTCGCCGGCGGCTCGGGCGACGCGCTGTTTGTCGCCAAGCCCTCGTTCAGCGTCGCCGAGGCGGCCCAGCAGCTGACGCGGGATAATCTGTCCTGGAATGGCCAAGGGGTGATCGGCCAGCCGGTAACGGTCTCGGTCAGCTTCCTCAGCACCCGGCCCGGCTACGCCACCGGCGAGGGCATCGCCGGCTTCAGCCGTTTCAGCGCCAGCCAGATCACGGCGGCGACCACGGCCCTGAGCGCCTGGTCGGATGTCGCCGGCATCGCTTTCACCTTTGCGCCCGGCTATTCCAACACCGGCGCCATCCGCTTCGCCAACTACCTCGATAACAGCGACAACACGGCGGCCTTCGCCTACATGCCGGACTCCGGCAACCCCGCCATCTCGCCCTTCGACGACGAGACCTCCGGCGACGTCTGGGTCAACTCGGCTGACAGCGAAAACTTCAGCCTGGGCCTGGGCGGCTATGGCTTCCTGACCCTGATCCACGAAATCGGCCACGCCATCGGCCTGGACCACCCGGGCGCCTATAACGGCGGCTCCCCCACCTACGCCACCGATGCCGAGTACGAGCAGGACAGCAACCAGTACACGGTGATGAGCTACTTCTTCGAGACGGAGACGGGCGCCAACTACGGCCCGCTCTATCCGGCCACCACCATGCTGCACGACATCGCGGCCGCCCAGCGTCTGTACGGCGCCAACATGACCACGCGCACCGGCGACACGGTTTACGGCTTCAACGCCACAGCCGGGCGCAGCTGGTTCAGCGCCGCCAGCGGCCCGCTGATCTTCGCCGTCTGGGATGCCGGCGGCACGGACACCTTCGATTTCTCCGGCTATGTCCAGAACCAGGTCATCAGCCTGGCGCAGGGCGCGTTCTCCGACGTCGGCGGGCTGACGGGCAACGTCGCCATCGCCGTGGGCGCGGTGATCGAAAACGCCATTGGGGGCTCGGGCGCAGATCGCTTCACGGGCAACGCCGCCCAGAACCGCTTCACCGGCAACGGCGGCGCGGATGTCTACATCCTGGCGGCCGGCGGCGGCGCCGACGTCGTCACCGACTTCGTGGTCGGCCAGGACAAGATCGACGTCGCCGCGTTCGAAACCTACGTCAGCCTGGTTCAGTCGGGCGCCGACACCCTGATAACCTTCGTCGGCGGCGTCGCCTTGCGGCTGCTCAATGTCACGGCCGCCAACGTCACCGCCGCCAGCTTCATCGGGCTGAAGCCGGTCATCGAAGGAACCGCCGCCGGCGACACGCTCACCGGAACGGACGCCGACGACACGATCAAGGGCCTGAGCGGCAACGACATCCTCAACGGTCTCGGCGGCAACGACGTTCTGGAGGGCGGCGACGGCGACGACTGGCTGGACGCCGGCGTCAACGCCGACGGCAGCTACGGCTTCGATGTGCTGACGGGCGGGACGGGTAACGACACCTACATCGTCACCAATGGCGACACCGTCGTCGAGCTGGCCGGGGAGGGGACAGACACCGTCCGCACCGACCTTCAGAACTACACCCTCGCCGACAACGTCGAGAGCCTGATTGGCACGGGCGTCCTGCAGACCCTCGTGGGCAATGGTCTGGCAAACGCCATCACCGGAACCAACGGGGCCTGGCAGGAGGTCTTCTACGGCGCTGGCGGCGACGACGTCATCCATGGCGGAGGCAACCGCGACATCATCGACGGCGACGACGGCAATGATCAGCTGTTCGGTGACGCCGGCGACGACGTCGCCAACGGCGAACTGGGCGATGACATCGTCTATGGCGGCGACGGCGACGACGGCGTCTATGGCGGCGAGGGCGTTGACCAGCTGTTCGGCGGCGCCGGCCTGGACCGCCTCGGCGGCAACCAGGGCAACGACACCCTGACGGGTGGGACCGGCGCCGACGTCTTCGCCTTCATGGTGGGCGGCGGAAACGACGTCATCACCGACTTCGAGGCCGGCATCGACCAGATCGATGTCA
>JANPKF010000014.1:0-4008 GCA_031425895.1 Caulobacteraceae bacterium
CTCGCACGACCGGCGTCAGCTGTACCCATCATCGCTCTGACGGCCAACGTCATGGCCCACCAGCAGATCGAATACCGGGCAGCGGGTATGAACGGCGTTGTGGCCAAACCGATTTCCGCCGAGGCCCTGATCGCCCAGATCGTCGCCCTGTCACAGGAAGAAGGTTCGGCGATCGCGGTCTGAGCTGTTCCGACGCACGACCTGGCGATCCCGCCACCGGGGCTGTCGTCCCCGGCTCTGACGCCCGGGCGCCTACTGGCTTGAGAGGTGGTGCCGCTTACAGGACTCGAACCTGTGACCCCCTCATTACGAATGAGGTGCTCTACCAGCTGAGCTAAAGCGGCCTGACAGACGGGTCTGTCTTCTGGAGGGGCGCTATTTAGCTGGACGCGGGGCCGTTGCCAAGCGGCGGCGTTTCGCGGGCGGCTTTGCGGGTGGAGGTTCGTCCGGAACGCCCTCGTAGAAGCCGTCGATGCCGGGGTCGTCCGGGATCGGCAGGGCCATGGCGCCGGTCTCGGCGGCGGCCAGGAAGGGTGTCGATTCCACATAGGAGACCGGCAGTTCGGGCAGGTCGCTCATCGCCCGCTCGCGGCGCTCCAGGCGCGGGTGGATCAGCTCGCCGGTCTCGGCGTAGGTCGAGACAAGTCGGGCCCAGTCGTCGGGCTGGTAGGCGAAGGCCTGGCCTTCGGGATCGAGGTCGGACCAGTCGGCCTCCTGCGGGGCGGCGGCGCCCCTCGTGATCCAGGCGCGGGCCTCGTCGAGCGCCCCGGCGGCGTTGGCGGTGCGGGCGAACAGGCCGGCCAGGCGGGCGGTCAGGGGCTCGGCCTGCAGGGCGGCGGCGGCCGAGCGGGCGGCGCCGATCTCGCCGGCGATCAGGGCCTGCTCGACCATCAGGATGCGGCTCTCGCGATCAGCCGGGTTGAGGGCGGCCAGGGCGGCCAGGCGGCGGGCCCGCTCGCGCGGCGTCTCGGTGGTCTTCAGATCGCGATAGGCCAGCCACAGGGCCGGGTGCGGTTTCTGTTTCCAGGCGGCCTCGATGAAGCCGGTGGCGCGGGCGGCGCGGGTCTCGCCACTGAGCCGGGCGGCCATCACCGCGCCGGGCGCGAAGTCGGGGGCCAGCTTGGCCGACTGGGCGGCGTAGTCCGATGCCTGGCGGCGGGCCCGTTCGTCGCCGCCTTCCAGACTGGCGGCCGAGGCGGCCAGCAGGGCGGCCCGGGCCCGGTCGGCGACGATCGGCGAGACGATCTTGCGCTCCAGCGCGCTCTTGACCAGCTCCAGCGCCCCGGCCCAGTCGCCGGCCTCCAGCCGGGCCTCCAGCACGGCGCGCCAGGCCCAGCGGGCGGTGCGGGCCAGGCCATAGGCGGCTTCGGCGTGTTTCAGGGCGGCGGCCTTGTCGCCTTCGGCCAGAGCGGCGGTCATCAGACCCTTGTGGCCGGCCAGGCGCCTGTCGGGGAAGGCGACCATGGCGCCGTAAGCCCCCTTGGCGGCGGCGACGTCGCCGGCGGCTTCCGCCGCCTGGGCGGTCAGGATGCGAACCAGGGCGGGGCTGTCGTCGGCCAGCTCGCCGGCCTTGAGGGCCAGGCGGCGGGCCTCGCCGCCATCGCCGGCGGCGGCGGCCAGGAAGCCGCGCGCCAGGGCCTCGCCGGCCTCCTTGCGTTTGCGCTCGATGCGGGCCAGTTCAGCGCGGCGGGGGATCTCCAGCAGCCAGATCGCCAGGCGCCACAGCAGGGTGGCGGTCAGGGCCGTGAAGATGACCAGCAGCACGGCCGTCGAGGCCGTCATCTGGACCCGCCAGCCCAGCCAGACCAGATGCGCCTGGCCGGCGTCGCGGGTCAGGGCCATCAGGCCGACGGCGGCGGCGGCCAGGATGAAGACGACGATGGCGGTGCGGATCACGGGCGGACGCCCCCGATGGAGGCGCCGTTGGCGGAGGCCAGGTCGCTCAGCGCCTGGGCGCGGATGTTGGCCAGGTGCTGGTCGACGGCGACCCGTTGCCGGGCGCGGACTTTCCAGGCCTCCATCGCCGTGGCGGCGACCGGCGGCAGGGCCCGCAGGGTGGACAGGGCGCCGACAAGGTCGCCCTCGGCGGCCTGGCGTTCGGCCCGGGCCAGGACGGCGTCGGGCGAATTGCCGGTCGTCTCGCCGATCCGGCGGATGCTGACGATGCCGGACAGGGCATGCAGCACGCGGTCGACAATGCCGGCCCCTTCGCCGGGCTCGCGGGCGGCGGTCGAGGCGCGGGCGGCGATGTCGGCGTACTCGGCGGCCAGGGCGGCGCGGCTCGGCACGCCCGTCTCGGCCATCGGGCGCAGGGCGCGGGCGTCGGGCGACAGGGGCAGGATGCGCTCGAGGGCGGCCAGTTCGGCCTCGAAGGGCCGCGAGGTCTGGGCCGCCTCGGCCAGGCCGGCGGCGGCCAGGGCGGCGCCGGCGGCGACCAGGGTGCGTTGCTGGCCGGCCTCGATATTGGCCAGCCGAAGCTCCAGGTCCGCATAGTCGGAGGCGGCGGCCGCCGGCGGCGCGCCCGCCAGGGACGGCGCGCCGGCCAGGGGCAGGGAAGGGGCGCTGGCCGGTCGCTCAAGCCCCGGCGGCGCCGCGACGATGGGTTGCGGCTGGGCCGCCTCCCGGGGCGCAAGCCAGTCGGCGATCTGCCTTCCGGAGAAGCCCAGCGCGACGCAGATCACGCCCAGGGCGATGATGGCGACGATGCCGATGCCGCGTCCCCGGGGCCTGGCGAAGGCGGCCGGATCGCGGGGCGGGGTGATGTCGTCGGTGTCTTGCGCGGTCATCGGAGTGGCGAATCGTTCCGGCCAGCCTTGGCGGCTTTCAAAGCAGATTAAGCAGGGAAGCCTCGTTGGGGAACGGGGCGACGGCGATCTTCGAGTTTTCTATGGCCCGGAGGGGGGCGGCGACGGCGTCGGAGAGGGCCAGCAGGCGCGGCGGCGGGGCGGGACGGTCGGCCAGGATCCCGGCCAACAGGGTGGCGGCCCGGGGCGAATGAACCAGGACGGCGCCGATCTCGCCCAGCCGGGCCAGGGCGGCGGCCGGCTGCACGGGCAGGGTGTCGTAGAGGGCGACGGCGCGGGCCACCAGGCCCCGGGCCGCCAGGTCGCCGGTCAGGTCGCCGGCCGGATGCAGGGCCCCGGCGTGCAGGACGGGGCCGGGATCGGCGCCGGCGATGAGCTCGGCCAGGGCGGCGACATCGCCGTCGGCCGACTGCACGGCACCGAAGCCGGCGGCGCGGGCCGCCTCGGCCGTGGCCTCGCCGACGGTGAAGGCGGGCAGGCGGGCGCCGGTCAGGGCCGCGAAAGCGCGAACGCCCTGGGCGCTGGTGAAGGCGACGGCGGCGATTCC
Source organism: Caulobacteraceae bacterium (assembly GCA_031425895.1). Classification (GTDB taxonomy): domain Bacteria; phylum Pseudomonadota; class Alphaproteobacteria; order Caulobacterales; family Caulobacteraceae; genus Caulobacter. Next base: position 3,352 of record JANPKF010000014.1, read on the forward strand.
GGTCAGGTCGAGCGTCGCCGGGAGGGCGCGCGCCTGCAGCAACGGCGCGACCAGGGGCGTCCAGCCCATGGCCTGCACCCGGCCGGCGGTGGCCGACGCGCCCGGCTCGGCGCGGGTGATCCAGACGAGAGGCGCGGACTTGGACACCCCGGCAGGCTGGCCGCTCCGCATCCGCCGATCAACCCCCGATTCCGCCGCCCTTATCGAAGCGGCCTACGATTATACCGCGTGCTCTAGGGGGAAGGGGCGGGTTGTGTCTCAAGGGCCTGAAATCACGGGCGGTTGTGTGCCCGGCGCGTTGGTCGAGGGTCCGGGATTGTAGGCCGGGGCGTAGGTCGGGGTGTAGCCCGACTGCCTGCGAATGTAGGTCGGAATGTTGGGCGTGGAGGCTACATCCCGCCGTCCGGGGCGCCGCAGCGGGCGAGGCGGGGTTGGAGGGCGGAAAATGGATATGTCTAGACATATTCATCGACCGGACGACCCGGCGGGTTGATGTGTCTGGACCTGCTTCTGAGGCCCCTGCCCCTGCGACAGCCTTGGCAAAGGCGCGTGGATCGCCGCTAAGGTGAGACCAACCTGCGCATCGACCCGCAAGCGCCAGAGGAGAGACCGGATGATCAAGCTCTATTCCGGAGACCTGAGCCCCTATTCGGCGCG
>JANPKF010000015.1:0-2139 GCA_031425895.1 Caulobacteraceae bacterium
TGCCGTCCTTGTCGAGCGCCGCCTTCATGCGGGCGACCTGGGCCGGGCGATACCAGCCCTGGCCGATCTCGTCCTCGCGACGCCAGAACACCTTCACCGGCTTCTTCAGCGCCATGACCACGGCCACCGCGGACGGGATGCCGTCGTCGCCCAGCCGGCGACCGAAACCACCGCCCAGCATCAGGGTATGCAGCCGGACCTTCTCGACCGGCAGGCCGGCGGACCTGGCGGCCGTGCCGCGGTTGCGGTCCTGGGTCTGGAACGGACCCCAGAGCTCAAGCCCGCCGTCGGCGGTGGGCGCGAGGGTGACCGAGAAGGGCTCCATCGGCGTGTGGGCGATGTAGGGAACCTCGTAGTCCGCCTCGACCATCTTCGCGGCGCCCGCAAAGGCGGCCGTCACGTCGTCGTTGCGGGCCCCGATGGCCTCGGCATCCTTGTCCAGGCCCATCAGCATGGCCGCCGAGATGGCGTCCGAGCTCAGCCCATCATAGGCCGTCGAGGCCCAGGAAACCTCCAGCGCCTGGGCGCCCTTCATGGCCGCCCACTGGGTCTTCGCCACCACCGCCGCGCCGCCATCGAAGGCCACGACGCGCTCGACGCCCTTCACGGCCAGGGCCGGGGCGTCATTGAGCTTGGCGACCTTGCCGGTCCACACCGGCGACAGCACCGCGCAGGCGTAGACCATGCCCGGCAGGGTGAAATCGGAGGAGAAGATCGGCTCACCGCGCACCTTGGCGGGGATGTCGACGCGCGGCGTCGACTTGCCGACGATGGTGTAGGTTTTTGGATCCTTCGGGGTCCCTTCGACGGCCGGGGCGGCGGCGGCCAGCCTGGCCGCCTCGCCGAGCGTCATCAGCGGCTTTCCGGCGCGCAGCAGCCGGCCCTCGACGATGCTGACTTCGGTCGCCGGGACCTTGGCCTTGGCCGCGCCGGCGTTGATCAGGCTCTGGCGGGCGGAGGCCCCGACCTTGCGCAGGGCGTCCCACCAGGCGCGCACGCCCTGGCTGCCGCCGGAGCCCATCTGCCCGCCGCGCCGGAAGGGATCGGACGGTTCGGGCGTATCGACGGTGACCCAGGCCAGCGGCACGCCGATCTCGTCGGCGATGATGGCGGCGTGGGCGGTATGGGTCCCCTGCCCCATCTCGGTGGTCGGACTATGCAGATGGACTCGGCCGTCCGCGCCGATCGCCAGATAGGCGGTCCAGGCGGCGGCGGCCCCGTTCTGGGCGCCGGCCGGCGGGGTGACGACAAAACTGAGGGTGAAGGCGCCCGTGGTGGCCAGGAAGGCGCGGCGATTGAGCGGAGCGTTCATCGTCATCCTCCTCAGGCGGCCTGGCCGCTGGCCGCCTTGATGGCGGCGCGGATGCGCAGGTAGGTGCCACAGCGGCAGAGATTACCGGCCATGCCGGCGTCGATGGCGGCGTCGTCCGGCTTGGGGTTCTCGGCCAGCAGGCCCTTGGCGCTCATGATCTGGCCCGGCTGGCAGAAGCCGCATTGCGGGACCTGGATATCGATCCAGGCCTTCTGGACGGGATCGTCCTTGCCCAGACCCTCGATGGTGGTCACCTCGGCCCCGGCGATATCGCCGACGGCCAGGCTGCAGGAGCGCACCGGCTGGCCGGAAACCAGCACCGTGCAGGCGCCGCACTGGGCGATGCCGCAGCCATACTTGGCGCCCTTCAGGTCCAGCTCATCGCGGAGCACCCAGAGCAGCGGCGTATCCGGCTCCGATGCCACGGTCACCGGTTTGCCGTTGACGGTCAGTTTGGTCATGCGCGAGGCCCTCCTGGCGTGATGGTAGGGTGTGGTGGGTTGTGGCGGCAAGGGGGTGCGTCCTTCGACACGCCCGCATGAGCGGGCTACTCAGGATGACGAATAGCTGTGCAGCCCACCCAGGGTCGTCATCCTGAGTAGCGGCCGCAGGCCGCGTGTCGATGGACGCAATATCCGATCAGCCGCCCTTCGCCAGCCTCGCCAGCACGGCCTACTCATGATGACGAATAGCTGTGCAGCCCACCCAAGGTCGTCATCCTGAGTAGATCGGTGGCGAAATCGACGTCGAAACCGACGATCTCGTTCTTCTCGTCGAACTTGGCGAGCGGCGGCAGAGTCGGGTTGACGCCGACCTTGAGCGTGCCG
>JANPKF010000016.1:0-1568 GCA_031425895.1 Caulobacteraceae bacterium
CTTTGTTTGATCGCACCCTCTTTCGTCATGCTGAGCAGCGGCCCTTGGGCCGCGTGTCGAAGCACGCACCGACGTGGGCGGCCGCATGATCGAGTTCTGGTACGAGTTCGCCTCCACCTACAGCTACCCGGCCGCCATGCGGATCGAGTCGCTGGCGGCCGAGCGTGGGGTGGCGGTCGCCTGGCGCCCCTTCCTGCTCGGGCCGTTGCTGCATGAGCACCAGGGCATGACCGACAGCCCGTTCAACGTCGTGCCGGTCAAGGGCGCCTACATGTGGCGCGACATGGAGCGGGTCTGCCAGGAAGAGGGCCTGCCCCTCACCCATCCCAGCCAGTTCCCTCGCCACACCATCCTGCCGGCCCGCTGCGCCATCGTCGGGCTTGACCAGGGCTGGACCCCGGCCTTCAGCCGCGCCGTCTACCAGGCCAACTTCGTCGCCGACCTCGACATCTCGAAGCCTGAGGTCCTCGAGCCCCTGCTGGCCGAGGTCGGCGCCTCGCCGGGCGCGGTGTTCGACGCCGCCGGCTCCGATGCGACCAAGGCCCGCCTCAAAGACCATGTGACCCAGGCCCGCGAGCGCGGCCTGTTCGGCTCACCCAGCTTTCTGACCGCCGACGGCGAGCTCTTCTGGGGCAACGACCGTCTCGAATCCGCCCTCGACTGGGCCGTCCACCACGCCAAGATGGAGACCGCCTGATGTCGGTGCGTCCTTCGACACGCCCGCCATGCGGGCTGCTCAGGATGACTGACTTCTGTGGGTCATCCTCTTTCATAGTCATGCTGAGCAGCGGCCGCAGGCCGCGTGTCGAAGCACGCAACCAAGCTTCCACGGGGAACTGATATGGCCGTCCTGAACGAAGAACAGACCATGCTGCGCGACGGGGCCAAGGCCTGGACGCAGACGGAATCGCCGACCACCAGGCTGCGGCTCTTGCGCGACGGCGGCAGCCACGCGCCGTTCGACGCCGCCGCCTGGGCCGAGATGGGCGCCATGGGCTGGGCCGGGGTCATCGTTCCGGAAGAGCACGGCGGCTCGGCCTTCGGCTATCTGAGCCTCGGCCTCATCCTCGAGGAGACCGGCCGCACCCTGACGGCCTCTCCGCTTCTCTCCACCGCCCTGATCGGGGCCGGCGCCCTGTCGCTGTACGGCTCCGACGCCCAGAAGGCGGAATGGCTGCCGAAGATCGCCGAGGGCGCGGTCGTCACCGCCCTGGCCGTCGATGAAGGCCCGCACCACAACCCGGCCCGCATCGCCCTGTCCGCCAGTGGCGGCAAGCTGACCGGCAAGAAGACCTTTGTGGTCGACGGCGACGTCGCCGACCTGTTCATCGTCGCCGCCCGCACGTCGGGGACTGCCGGCCAGACGGACAGCATATCCCTCTACCTGGTGCCCAAAGGCGCCCCCGGCCTGACCGTGAAGCATCTGGCCCTGGCTGACAGCCGCGGCGCCGCCGAAGTCACCTTCGACGGCACGCCCGGCGACCTGCTCGGCGCCGAAGGCCAGGGCTGGGAGCCGCTGGAGGCCATCCTCGACCGCGCCCGCATCGGCCTCTCGGCCGAAATGCTGG
>JANPKF010000017.1:0-3144 GCA_031425895.1 Caulobacteraceae bacterium
GTGACGGCGCGCTGGCCAGTTTCGGCGACCTGCAGCAGCGGCTGAACCGCAAGGCGGTCGATGCGAAGACGATGGCCGCCTATCCGGCCGCCATCCGCGCCTATGACCTGTTGCTCGACGGCGAGACCGACCTGCGGGACCTCCCCTTTGCCGAGCGCCGCAAGCGGCTGGAGGCCTTCGTCGCAGAGGCCGCCTCGCCGCGCATCGACCTGTCGCCGATGCAGCCGTTTGACAGCTGGGAAGGGCTGGCGGCCTTGCGGGCCGATCCGCCGGAGGGCGACGCTGCCCTCTCCGAAGGACTGATGCTCAAGCGCTGGGACAGTCTCTACGAGGCCGGTCGGCCGAAGGGGCCGTGGTTCAAGTGGAAGCGTGACCCGCACCTGGTCGACACGGTGCTGATGTACGCCCAGCGCGGCCACGGCAAGCGGTCGAGTTTCTATTCCGACTTCACCTTCGGGGTCTGGCGGGAGGATGAGGCGGGAAGCCAGGTCCTGACGCCGGTCGGCAAGGCCTACTTCGGCTTTACCGACGAGGAGCTGAAGCAGCTCGACAAGTTCGTGCGCGACAACACCGTCGACCGGTTCGGGCCGGTGCGGTCGGTGAAGGCCAGCCTGGATTTCGGGCTGGTGCTGGAGGTGGCGTTCGAGGGGCTGCAGCGCTCGACGCGGCACAAGAGCGGGGTCGCCATGCGGTTTCCGAGGATCAGCCGCATCCGCTGGGACAAGCCGGCGCGGGAGGCCGACGTGCTGGAGACATTGGAGCGGATGCTGGATTAGGGTGGCGCCGAACGGAGACGCCTGATGCTCGCCCTCTATGGCCACCCCTTCTCGTCCTACACACAGAAGGCGCTGATCGCCCTGTACGAGAACGCGACGCCGTTCGAGTTTCGCGAGATCGGGCCGGACCATGCGGACCATATCGGCGCCTGGCTGGCCAGGTGGCCGATCGGCAAGTTCCCGATGCTCGTCGATGGCGAGCACAACGTCGTCGAGACCAGCATCATCATCGAATACCTGCAGATCAAGCATCCGGGCCCGGTCAAGTTGATCCCGGATGATCCGATGGCGGCGCTGGATGTGCGGTTCATGGACCGCTTCTTCGACCTGCATGTGATGGACGCCCAGCAAGTGGCGGTGGCCAGCAAGCTGGGTCACATCCCGATGACGCCGGCAGACGGGCTGGCGTTGGCCCATACCCGGCTTCGCAAGGCCTATGACTGGCTGGAGGGCGCGCTGGCGGGCAAGACCTGGGCCTGCGGCGAGGAATACTCGATGGCCGACGCGGCGGCGTCGATGTCGCTGTTCTATGCCGACTGGGTGCTGGAGATCACCGACGAATGGCCGGTGACGCGGGCCTATCGCCAGCGGCTGCTGAAGCGACCGTCGTTCGCGCGGTGCGTCGAGGAGGCGCGGTACTTCCGGCCCTTCTTCCCGCTGGGCGCGCCGGATCGGGACTAGGTCAGCGAGCGGAACGCGACATAGGCCGCCGCCAGCAGGATCATGCCGGCGAACAGGCGGCGCGCCAGGGTCGCGCGGGAGGCCAGTCGCCTCGCGAGCGGCACGCCGGCCAGGGTTCCGGCCGCGCCGCCGACGACCAGCAGGCCGAACAGCGGCCAGTCCACCCAGCCGGAGGCGGCGTAGTTGAGACTGGTGGCGGCGCCGAACAGGCTGACTGACACCAGGGAGGAGGCGGCGGCGTTGGCCAGGGTCATGCCCGTTGCCGCCATCAGGCCAGGCGCGATCAGGAAGCCGCCGCCGATGCCGAAGAAGCCGGCGGCCAGGCCGGTGACGGCGCCGACCGGGGCCAGCTTCAGGGTCAGGCCGGGGGTCAGGTGGACGGCGGGATCGCCCTCGCCCTTCTTCGGCAGCAACATGGAGACCGCGACGGCGGCCATGGCGACGGCGAACCAGATCATCAGCGAGCGACCGTCGATGCCCTTGGCCAGGGTCGAGCCGACCAGAGAGCCGGCCAGGCCGGAGCCGCCGAACACCAGGGCGCAGGGCCACTTCACCCGTCCGGCCCGCGCCTGGGCCGCCAAGCCGCCCAGGGCGTTGACCGCCACCGCCGCGGCCGAGGTGCCGATGGCGAGGTGCGCGTCGCCGACCCCCACCGCATAGAGCAGCAACGGCGTGGCCAGCACCGAGCCGCCGCCGCCGAAGACAGACAGCAGCAGCCCGACCACCGCCCCGCTGGCCAGGGCGGCGATGACCGTGATCAGGGTGAGGGTCATGGCGTCAGGCCGCCTTGCGGTTCCAGGGCGCCAGGGCCAGCAGGTTGGCCATGCCGCAGAAGCCGGTGGCGCCGGCCGTCAACAGCCCCGCCCCGACGGCGCCGGAGAGCAGGTGCCAGTAGGGATGGATCAGAAAGCCGAGCATGGCTCCGGTCAGGGCCAGGCCGCCGGCGGCGATCTGGACCTGGCGCATCATCTCCAGCGGCGCCTTGCGGTCCTCGGCGACCGGCAGGCCGGCGGCGCGCCAGGCGTCGAGCCCGCCGTTCAGCACATAGGCCTGACCATCGATGCGGGCGGCCAAGCGGTCGCAGTTGGCGCCGGTGCGCATGCCGGTGCGACAGGTGAAGACCACGTCACGACCGGGTTCGATGATCAGGTGGGCGGCCTCGAAATCCGACAGCGGGCGGCTGAAGGCGCCTTTGACATGGGCGCGGGCAAACTCGTCAGGCTCACGGATATCGACAAGGGTGGCGCGGCCGGTGGCCAGGCGTTTTGCGAGTTCGGCCGGGTCAATCGGCAGCAGGCGGGCGGTCATCGGGATGGATCCTCATATCCGGGGGACAGAAGATCTCGGCGAGGGTCGCCACCACCTTGATCGCGGCGGGGTCCTCGATCCGGTACCAGATGGTCTGGCCTTCGCGGCGGGTCGCCACGATGGCCTCCTCCCGCAGCACCGCCAGGTGCTGCGACAGGGCCGATTGCGAGAGACCGACGAGGGATTGCAGGTCCCCCACCGAACGCTCGCCGTCGGTCAACTGGCACAGGATCATCAGACGCCGCTCGTTGCCGAGCGCCTTCAGCAGCTTTGCAGCTTCCGTGGCGCTGGCCTCGAACCGGGTGATGTCAAAGTTCGCGAGATCGAACATGGTCCCAACATATGAGAGATTGCTAATTTAGCAAGACCTAATATATAG
>JANPKF010000018.1:0-7606 GCA_031425895.1 Caulobacteraceae bacterium
CCCAGTTGTCGCTGGCGACGCCGCGCACCGACTGTCCGACCGTGCTGCCCGCCGTCGCGCCGGAGCCGCCTCGCGCGGCGCCGGCCACCGATCCGAACGCACCGTTGCCAAAGGATGGAAACACCATCGGCTTCATCAGGGTGCTGGCCAAGACCGATGTCGAGCTGGCGCGCGGCGATCCGGCGGAGGTGGCGGCGATCGAGACGCAGGTGGCTGCGATCACGACCGTGGGCGAGGCCGAGGCCTATGGACGGCAGGTCATCGCCAAGGCGGCCGCAGCCCAGGCAGCGGCCAATCCGGCCGCGACCGCGCCGCCGCCGAGGCCCCCGGCGGACTCATGAAAGCGCGCGAAGGGCTTCAGGCCGGGTTGAGCACGCCGTCCGCCAGGACGTCGATATGTCGGGCGATCAAGGCCTCCAGCTCGACCCATGGAAAGCCTGGCCGGGCGATCAGCAGGGAGGCCAGGCCATGCAGACCGGCCCATAGCGACTGGGTCAGCAGCGGCTCGTCTCCGGGCCGGGTCATGCCCGCGGCAATGAACCGGGCGACCTGGGCGCGGAAACTGCCGAACGCTTCCAGCCCCGCCGCCAACGCACGCTCATTGGCGTCATCCAGGCCCGCCCGCGCCTTTTCGATCATGAACGCCACCCGGTAGGCGTCGGGTTGCTCGAGGCCAAAGTCGATATAGACCCGGCATAACCGTTTGAAGCTGTCGCGACTGGGGACAAGGCCGTCGGTCGCCGTCTCCACCCGGGCGCGCAATTGGAAAAACGCCTCCTCGCACAACACGGCGGTGATCTCGTCGCGGCTGGGGAAATAGGCGTAGAGCGCCGGCTGCGAAATACCGGCTGCCGCCGCGATGTCCCGGGTCGAGACCGCATGGATGCCTCGCGCGGCATAGAGGGCCAGCGCCGCATCCAGGATCTCCTGGCGGCGTTCCGCGCCCTGGCCTTTGGCCTTGCGGGGTGAACGGACGATGGCGGACTTCATGCCGTAACTCTTACGCCGCAGGCCGTCTTGACAATAGCTGATAATCGATCACTGATAACTTATCACTGATCAATAACAGACGTGTGGCTCTTGAAACTGCCCTTGATCGCGGTCGGCATCCTGACGATTGGACTGACCGCTTGCGGGGGCAAGTCGGCGGAACCCGCCGCGCCACCGCCCCCCGCGGTCGAAACCGCCACCGTTGAGGCGGCAGGCGGCGGAAACGGACTCACCCTGTCCGGCACGCTCGAGCGACGGCGCGAGATGACCCTCTCTTTCCGCATCGCAGGCGTCATCACCAACCTGTCGGTGGACGCCGGTGACACCATTTCCTCCGGCCAGGTGCTGGCGCGAATCGATCCCGCCGCCGTCGACGCCCGTCAGCAACAGGCCGAGGCCGATCTGGAGCGCAGCCGCCGCGACCTGCGCCGAGATCAGACCCTGTTCGACAAGGGTTATGTCAGCGGCCAGCGGCTGGACGACCGGCGCAGCGCGGTAAAGGCCGCCCAGGCCGCCTATGACTCCGCCGCTTTTGATCGCCGCTGGGCCCGGCTGACCGCGCCGGCCGGCGGGGTGGTGCTCGAGCGATTGGCCCAGAGCGGCGAGGTGGTCCAGCCGGGCCAGGCGGTGCTGCGAATTGCCGACCTTTCCAGCCCCCTGGTTCTGAGAGTTCCCGTCGCCGATCGTGATCTGGGCTCTATCGCGGTCGGTCAGTCGGTTCAGATCACGGTCGATGCCCTGCCGGGCCAGATGCTGACAGGCCGGGTCGTCAAGATCGGCCAGGCGGCCGATCCGGCCACCGGCGCCATTCAGGTCGAGGTCGAGCTGCCGGGGCGGCCGGACCTGCGCAGCGGACAGACCGCCAAGGCCGGCTTCGGCGCGCCCCTGGCAACAGGGGAGTTCGTCCGGGTGCCGGCGGAGGCCATCCTCGAAGCCGATGGCGAGCGCGCCTTCGTCTTCCGTCTGGACGCCGGCAAGGTGAAGCGCACACAGGTCTTCTTCGCCGGCTTCGACGGCGATTTTGCCCGCGTCAAAGGCCTCGCGCCCGGGGCCAAGGTCGTCACGGCCGGCGCAGGCTTTGTGTCTGATGGCGAGACGGTGCGCGTCGCCAACGCCGCCGCCCTGGCCGGCGCCGTCAAATGAGGTTTGACCTCGCCGGCTTCGCGGTCCGCCGCTGGCAGTTCACCCTGGTCGCCTTCGCCCTTCTGACGGCGCTCGGCGTCAACGCCCTGTTGTCGACCCCCAGATCCGAAGACCCTCATTTCCCGCTGCCGATCGTCGTTGTTCAGGCGGTGTTGCCCGGCGCCGAGCCGTCGGAAATGGAGCAGCTGGTCGCCGACCCGATCGAGGAGGCGATCGACGGCCTGGATTCGGTGACGCGCATTGAGTCGACCAGCCAGGACGGCGTCGCCGTCATCACCACGGAATTCAGCTGGGACATCGATCCGGAGCGTAAGTACGACGAGGTTGTGCGTGAGGTGAATGCCCTGCGCGGGACCCTGCCCGACGGTCTCGCGCGGCTGGAAGTGCGGCGCGCCCGGACCACCGAGGTGGCCATCGTCCAGGTCGCCCTGACCAGCGAACGCCTGCCTATGCGCCGGCTCGAAAAGGCGGCGGACAAGCTGCGCGAACGGCTGGCGCGGGTGCCGGGCGTGCGACAGGCCCGCTACTGGGGCGTACCGGCCTCGGAAGTGCGGGTGAGCCTCGACCTTGCCCGGCTGGCGGCCCTCAAGCTGCCGGCCACGGCCGTCACCGACGCTCTGCGCGCCCGGGGGGCCGAGGCGCCGGTCGGCGCCGTGCAGGCCGGGGACCGGCGTTTCAACGTCAAGACCGGCGGCGCTTTCGAAGATCTGGCGTCGGTCGGCGACACGCCGGTGCGTAGCGTCGGGGGCGAGGTCGTCCGTGTCCGGGACGTGGCCCAGGTCGCCTGGGCGCAGGACGAGCCGACCCATCTCACACGCTTCAACGGTAAACGCGCGGTCTTCGTCACCGTGACGCAGAAGGATGGGGAGGACGTTGGCAAGATCACCGCCGCCGTCCGCGCCGCGCTGGACGAGCATGAGAAGGTGCTGCCCGCCGGGGTCCGGCTGGAGCGGGCCTTCTTCCAGTCCGAGAACGTGGACCACCGGCTGGGCAACCTGTTCCGCGATTTCAGCATCGCGCTGGCGCTCGTGCTGATCACCCTGTTGCCGCTCGGGTTCCGCGCCGGTGTTGTGGTGATGGTCTCTATCCCCCTGTCGCTGCTGATTGGCCTGGCCATCATCCAGGCCCTCGGCTTCACGCTGAACCAGCTGTCGATCGCCGGCTTCGTGCTCTCGCTGGGACTGCTGGTCGACGACAGCATCGTGGTCGTCGAAAACATCGCCCGGCGCATGCGCGAGGGCGAGGACCGGGTTTCGGCCGCGATCAATGGCACACGCCAGATCGGCCTGGCGGTGGTCGGCTGCACAGCCGCGCTGATGCTGGCGTTTCTGCCGCTGATGGCGCTTCCTGATGGCTCGGGCGCCTACATCCGCTCCCTGCCGGTGACGGTGCTGGCCACGGTCGGCGCATCGCTGCTGGTGGCCCTGACGATCATCCCCTTCCTCTCAAGCCGACTGCTGTCTCCCCATGAAGACCCGGAGGGAAACAGGCTCCTGCAGGCGATCAACGGGGGCATCCATCGGTTCTATGCGCCCATCCTGCATCGAGCACTGGCAAGGCCGATCCTGGCTCTGGTCCTGATTCTCGGCCTTTGCCTGACCGCCGTGCCCATGGTGCGCGCCATCGGCTCCAGCCTGTTCCCTCCGGCCGAGACGCCACAGTTCCTGGTCCGGATCGAGCTGCCTGAGGGAACCGCCCTGGCCCGCACCGAACAGGCTCTGCGCTTCGTTGAAGGCCGGCTCGCCCGCGAGCCGGAGATCGCCTGGCGCGCCGCCAACCTCGGCCGCGGCAATCCGCAGATCTTCTACAACCAGCAGCAGCGTGAGCACAGCAACAGCTTTGCCGAGGTCTACGCCTCCCTGAAGGCCTGGCGGCCGGGCAAGAGCGAGGCAGTGATCGCCCGCCTGCGCGGCGAGTTCGCCCGCTACCCCGGCGCCCGCATCACCGTCATCCTGTTCGAGAACGGCCCGCCCATCGAGGCTCCGATCGCCGTCCGGCTGACCGGCGAGGACCTGTCGGTGCTCAAGGCCGCCGCATCCCGGGTCGAACAGATCCTCAAGAGCACGCCGGGCGCGCGGGACGTGAACAACCCCCTGCGCATCGACCGCACCGACCTCGATCTCGGCCTGGATGAAGCCAAGGCCGCCGCGCTCGGCGCACCGGCCGGCTCGGTGCGCCGGGTCGTCCGGCTGGCCCTGTCGGGGGAGGAAGCGGCGCGCTTCCGCGACGACGACGGCGACGACTATGCGGTGCGGGTGCGCCTGCCGATGTCCCAGGCCGGGGTTGGCGACCGCAATGACCTCTCGGCCCTGTCGGCCATCTATGTTCCCACCAGCGGCGGTGAAGCCACGCCGCTTTCGACCCTTGCCTCACCTCGGCCCAGCGTCAGCCCGGCCCGCATCGATCGCTACGATCGCGAGCGCACGGTAACGGTGACCGCCTATGTCGAGGACGGCGCCCTGACCTCGGCGGTCAGCGGAGCGGCGACGGACCGCCTGGACGCCCTGGCCCTGCCGCCCGGCTATCGGCTGGCCTATGGCGGACAGGCCGAAGCCCAGTCGGAAAGCTTCGCCGGACTGGGCGCGGCGATCACCATCGCCATCTTCGGTATCCTGGCGGTTCTTGTCCTGGAGTTTGGCCGCTTCAAGAGCGCCCTGGTCGTTGCCGGCATCACGCCGCTCGGCCTCTTCGGCGCCGTGACGGCCCTGTGGCTGACCGGCAATTCGCTCTCGTTCACGGCGGTGATCGGCATCATCGCCCTGATCGGCATCGAGATCAAAAACTCGATCCTGTTGGTCGATTTCACCGAGCAGTTGAGGCGGGAGGGCATGCCTCTGCGGGCGGCCATCGAACGCGCAGGCGAGGTTCGCTTCCTGCCGGTGCTGCTGACCAGCGTGACGGCGATCGGGGGTCTGATCCCGCTGGCGCTGGAGCAATCGGGCCTCTACTCGCCCCTGGCCATCGCCATCATCGGCGGCCTGATCTCCTCGACCCTGCTGTCACGCATCGGCACGCCGGTGATGTACTGGCTGACCGCGCGCGGCGAGGAGAAGCAGGCAAGGTCTGACGGCTAGTCGTTCTGCTCGTGTCCCGGAAACGGCTCGGTCTTGAGCAGGCGGGCCAGATGGGCAGCGTTGTCGGCGACCATGGCGGAGGTCTTGGCGACTTTCTCGGGCGTTTTCTTGAGGTCCTTGAAGTCGACCGACCCCATGGCCTCGCCAACCCAGTAGCAGGCGGCGACGGCGGGGATGGTGAAGCCGACGTCGTTCAGCGCCTGGAAGACCTCGGCGGAGGTGTGGTGCGCCCCGTCCTCGTTGCCGACCACGGCGCAGACCGCGACCTTGCCGTAGGATGGCATGCGGCCCTGCTCGTCGGTTTCGCTCAGAAAGGCGTCCAGCCGCTCCAGCACCCGCTTGGTGACGCTGCTCGGCTGGCCCATCCAGATCGGTCCGCCGAGGATCAGGATATCGGCGGCGAGGATTTTCTTGCGAATGGCCGGCCAGTCGTCACCCTCGCCTTCGTCCGATGTGACGCCGGGCAGGACATTGTGGGCGGCGACGCGGATGGTCTTCGCGACCTCGACGCCGCAGCGTTTGAAGTCCTCGGTCATCAGGTCAAGCATGGCGTCGGTCGAACTGTCGCCAACGCGCTTGAGGGTGCAGTTGAGGGGTTGGGCCTTGAGCGCCACGGGTCGTCTCGCCGTTTCAGGTCGAGGTTAGACGCATAGAAGCGGCCGACTGTTCCCTCAGTCCTTTCTGGTCAATCTGGCCACAAGGCTCGACGTATCCCACCTGTTGCCGCCGAGAGCCTGGACATCCGCATAGTAGCCATCGACCAGTTCGGTCATCTCGAGGGTCGCCCCCTTGGCCGCCGCCTCGTCGAGCACCAGGCCCAGGTCCTTGCGCATCCAGTCGACCGCGAAGCCGAAGTCGAACTTTCCCTGCACCATCGTCGCCCAGCGGTTGTCCATCTGCCAGGACTGCGCCGCGCCCTTGCTGATGGCGTCGAAGACGTTCTGCGGATCGACGCCGGCCTGGGCGCAGAAGTGGACCGCTTCGGCCAGACCCTGGACGACGCCGGCGATGCAGATCTGGTTGGCCATCTTGGCCAACTGGCCGTGGCCGGGACCACCGATGCGCTTGATGGCCTTGGCGTAGGCGCCGATGACCGGTTCGGCGCGGGCCAGCGCCGCCTCGTCGCCGCCGACCATGATGGTCAGCTGGCCGTTCTCGGCCCCCGCCTGGCCGCCGCTGACCGGGGCGTCGAGGAAGGTTCGGCCGGTGGCCTCGGCCAACTCGGCCATCTCGCGGGCGACCTTGGCCGAGGTGGTGGTGTGGTCGACGATGATGCCGCCCTCGGCCATCGACTGCAGGATCTCGGCGACCACGCCGCGAACGTCGTCATCGTTGCCGACGCAGAGGGCGACCAGTTCAGCCCCGTGGGTGGCGTGATGCAGCGTGTCCCCTGCCCGGCCGCCGTGGGCGTCTACCCAGCGCAGGGCCTTGTCCGGCGAGCGGTTGTAGACACTGACCTCATGCCCGGCTTTGGCCAGGTGCCCGGCCATCGGGAAACCCATGACGCCCAGGCCGACAAACGCGACTTTCATTCCACCGCTCCAACTAAAGGAAACACCATCTTAACGCGCCCGCGCGAGGTTGCCGCCATCAAGGTTAAGCGGGGCATGTAGCATGGCGATCGGGGGCGACCGGCCGATCCTCATCAAGAAGGTGAAAAAGGTAGTCGGCGGGGGTCACCACGGCGGCGCCTGGAAGGTTGCCTACGCCGACTTCGTGACCGCGATGATGGCCTTCTTCCTGCTGATGTGGCTGATCAACACCACCAGCCCGGAACAGAAGAAGGGCGTCGCCGACTATTTCGCTCCAGCCAGCGTTTCCGCCACCACCAGCGGCAACGGCGGCATCCTGGGCGGCAAAGCCCTCGGTGACGACGGCTCCAAGGACCAGGGCTCTTCCGACATCGTCCAGAACATGGAGCCGGAGTCCACGCCGACCGAACGCCCTGACGACAAGGTTGCCGGCGAGCTGGAGCAGACCAGCACGGAAACCCTGCGCAAGGAACTGGAACGCCGCGACGCGGAGAACTTCGCCTCCGCCGCCCAGAGTCTGCGCCAGGCGCTGCAGGACATGCCGGAACTGGCCGAGCTCTCCAAACAGATCCAGATCGACGTCACGCCGGAGGGCCTGCGCATCCAGTTGGTCGATCAGGAAGGCCGCTCGATGTTCAAGGAGGGCATGGCCGCCCCGAACGACCGGGCCCGCATCCTGCTGCGCGCCGTCGCCAAGATCGTCAACCAGCTGCCCAACCGCGTGACCATCAGCGGCCACACCAGCGCCAACGGCGACGGCAGCCGCTCCAGCGGCGACTGGTCGCTGTCGGCGGCCCGGGCCGACCCGTCGCGGTTGATCCGGCAGGGCGCCGGCGGCGCCGCCCCCCCAAACAAACAAGTGTAGGG
>JANPKF010000019.1:0-3112 GCA_031425895.1 Caulobacteraceae bacterium
GTTGGCGCGGGGAGGGCCCGCCGCTATAAGCCCGCGACCTCCCAAATCCCACCTCTTTGTAGGGCTGAAAGAAACTAGGCCATGACCGAACACACCTTTTCCATCATCAAACCCGACGCCACCGAGAAGAACCTGACCGGCGCCGTCAACGCCGTGATCGAGGCCGCCGGCCTGCGCATCGTCGCGCAGAAGCGCATCAAGCTGAGCCAGGCCCAGGCCGAGAAGTTCTACGAGATCCACAACGAGCGCCCGTTCTTCGGCGAACTGGTCGAGTTCATGACCCGCGCTCCGGTGGTCGTGCAGGTTCTCGAAGGCGACAACGCCGTGGCCCGCTACCGCGAAGTCATGGGCGCCACCAACCCGGCCCAGGCCGCCGAAGGCACCATCCGCAAGCTCTACGCCGACAGCGTCGGTGAGAACTCGGTGCATGGTTCGGACAGCCTGGACAACGCCAGGATGGAAATCGCGCAGTTCTTCACCGACGCCGAGATCGTCGGCTAAGCGCCTTTCTCTCCGAGAGAGATCGAGCCGGCGGGGCGACCCGCCGGCTTTTTCTTTGGGCGTTAGGCCAGCGCTAAAGTCCCTGTGGCCAGATGGCGGCGCCGATCAGGTGGGGGTGGACATGCGTTGGATTGCGTTGGCTGTGGCGGGGACGGCGCTGGCGGGTTGCCAGATGGCCGATCTGGCCAAAAAGCCCGATGAGCTCAGCCAGGCTGTCGTCGCCTATCGCGAAGGCGATGCCGCGGCCCTGAACGTCCTGACCGACTCAACGGCGACGCAGGCCGAGGTCGAAAGGGCGGCGGCTGGCGGCGACGATCCCTGCACCGACCAGGGGATCAAGGCGTCCAAGGCGGCCGCCGTCGCCTACATCATCAAGCGGATCAACAACCCGACCGTCGTCTCGATGTCGCCCGAGGCGCGCTATGTCTATCTCGAACACCTGGGACGTGGAGGCATCACGCGCGCCGAGGTTCCGGCGACCATCCGGGTCTGCAAGCGCGAGCAGAGCAATATGACGGTGGTGCGCGATGTCATGACGGCGATGAGCGTCGCCAAGGTGATGCAGGCCGAGAGTGAAGCGTGGAACGTCGCCCTCGAGACCCAGTACGGCTCCGAATATGCCCCGCGCATGCGGGCGGCGCGCGTCACTCTGGCGCGGAACGGGGCGCTGGGTCTGATGGAAGCCCGGATGGCAAACGCGCGACGTATGCGCTGAGCGCCGCCGGATAGAGCCGGTGCTCCTCGGCCAGAACGCGCTCGGCCAGGGCTTCGGGCGTTTCGCCGGGTCGAATGGGCAGGCGGGCCTGGGCCAGGACCGGTCCCTCGTCGACGCCGACCGTGACCAGATGGACGCTGCAGCCGGCCTCCGTATCGCCGGCCTCGATGGCCTTGCGATGGGTGTCGAGGCCAGGGTGAAGGGGCAACAGGGAGGGGTGGATGTTGATCATGCGACCGGCCCAGCCCTGGACCAGGAACGGGGTCAGAACCCGCATGTAGCCGGCAAGGGCGATGCAGGCGCATCCAGCCTGGCGCAGGGCCGAGTCCAGGGCGCGTTCATGGGCCTCGCGATCCTTGCCGAACGGCGCGTGATCGATTGTCATCGCGTCAACGCCCAGCGCACGGGCGCGATCAAGACCGACGGCGTCCGGCCGGTTGGAGATCACCACCGCCACCTCATAGGGGCAGTCATCCGCCTCCGCCGCGCGGATCAGCGCCTCCATGTTGGAGCCGGTCCCGGAAATCAGGATGCCGACCTTCGTCCGCGATCCTGGGCCGCCGCTCATCCCTTGGCGAGCTCGCCGCAGACGAAAGCGTCCTCGCCGGCGTCCAGCAGGGCCATCAGCACCTCCGGCGCCTGGTCCTTGCCGACGATCAGCAAGAGGCCGATGCCGCAGTTGAAGGTGCGGCGCAGTTCGTGATCGTCGATCCCGCCCTCGCGCTGCAGCCACTCGAACACCGGCGGCAGGGGCCAGGCGTTCCAGTCGAAGCGGGGCTCGAGGCCTTCTGCGATCGCGCGCGGCGGGTTCTCGATCTGGCCGCCGCCGGTGATGTGGGCGACGCCCTTCACCTTGCCGGCCTTGAGCAGCGGGTGGACGCTCTTCACATAGATGCGCGTCGGGGCCATCAGGGCTTCGGCCAGCGTGCCTTCGCCGAACGGGGACTTCGCGTCCCAGCTGAGGCCCGAGCGCTCGACCACCTTGCGGACCAGCGAATAGCCGTTGCTGTGCGGACCGCTGGAGCCGAGGCCGATCAGCACGTCGCCGGGCCGTTGGTCATCCAGGCGCGGCAGCACGCCGTCGCGGTTCACCGCGCCGACCGTGAAGCCGGCGAGGTCGTAGTCGCCCTCGCTGTACATGCCGGGCATTTCAGCCGTCTCGCCACCGACCAGCGCGCAGCCGGCTAGGGTGCAGCCTTCGGCGATTCCCGCCACCACGCTGGTCGCCGTCGCCACGTCCAGCTTGCCGGTCGCGTAGTAGTCGAGGAACAGCAGGGGCTCGGCGCCCTGGGCCAGCAGGTCATTGACGCACATGGCGACGAGATCGATGCCCACCTGGCCATGCAGGCCGGTGTCGATGGCGATCTTCAGCTTGGTGCCGACCCCGTCGGTGGTGCTGACCAGCAGCGGGTCGTCGTAGCCGGCCGCCTTGAGGTCGAACAAAGCGCCGAAACCGCCCAGTCCTCCCGACACACCGGGGCGGTTGGTGGCCTTGGCCAGTGGCTTGATGGCTTCCACCAGGGCGGCGCCGGCGTCGATATCGACCCCTGCCTGCGCGTAGGTCAGCCCGTTCTTGCGGTCGGTCATGGCGGCATCCGGGTCACGAGAAAACGACAATTGAAACGGGCGGCATTCAAAAACTTGCAGACTCGCCCGCGCGCGGGGCTATAGCTGCCGCATGACGCCTATTACAACAACCGCCGACCTGGCGGCGTTCTGCAATCAACTCAAGGGCCAGCCTTTCGTCGCCGTGGACACCGAGTTCATGCGCGAAACGACCTACTGGCCGATGCTTTGCCTGATCCAGGCCGCCGCGCCGAATGGGGCTGAAGCCTGCATCGACCCGCTGGCCGCCGGCATCGATCTGAGTCCCTTCCTCGACGTGCTGCGCGACAC
>JANPKF010000020.1:0-1799 GCA_031425895.1 Caulobacteraceae bacterium
TCCTCCTGACACGGGGGAGCCCCCCTCCTGCTTTGTCGCCTTCGCTCCAAAGCGGTCCTCCCCCCGCAAAGCGGGGGGAGAGTTCAGAAACGCTGCTTTTACCCCCCGCCGGTCAACGCCTTGAGCAGCAGGTAGAAGTGATCCAGCCCGTCGTCGAACTGGGCGACCGGGAGCCGTTCGTTGTTGCCATGGATGTTGTAGTCGACGCCCTGCGACATGAAGAGGCCGCCGACGCCCAGGGTCGGGATGCCGGCGCTGCGGAAGTAGAGGCCGTCGGTGGCGCCGGCCTCCATGTAGGGCGTGGCCACGACGCCCGGCGCGCGGACGCCCAGCACCTTGGCGAGGGCGGCGCGGAGCTCCTCCGGCGGCACGGACACATCGCTCTCGATAGGCTCGCCGATGGTCTTGATCTGCAGCTTGTTGTCACCCGCCACCTTGAGCAGCGTCGCCTGCACCTCGGCGATCGTCTGACCCGGGAAGATGCGGCAGTTGACGGTCGCCGTGGCGGCCACCGGCAGGGCGTTCTCGGCATGGCCGCTGCGCAGCATGGTGGCGACGCAGGTGGTGCGCAGCTCGTTGCTGACCCAGGATTTGTCGAGCTCGGCGATGGCCGCCTTGTCCTTCGGGTTGGCGGCGAAGCGGGCCATGGCCTTGCCGAGTTCACCCTCGATACCGGGCGCGGTCAGGCGGAAGCTTTCCAGCGTGACCGGGTTCCAACGGACCTCGAACCGGTAGGCGGAGATTTTGGTCAGGGCGGCGGCCAGATCGTAGATGGCGTTGTCCGGCCGGGGGGCCGAGGAGTGGCCGCCGCTGTTCAGCGCGGTCAGCTCGAAAGTGGCGTAGGTCTTCTCGGCCACCTGCAGGGCATAGCTGGCCTTCTCGTTGCCGCCGCCGCGAAAGCCGCCGCCGGCGTCCGAGTTGATGGCGTAGGCGGCGCCCTTCAGCCTGGCCGCCAGGACGACAGCGGTCTTGCCGGTGGTCTCCTCGTCGCCGGTGAAGGCCAGGATCAGGTCACGGTCCGGAACGAAGCCCTCGCGGCGCAGGCGCATGAAGGTCTGGGTGATGCCCAGGACGCCGTACTTGTTGTCGACCACCCCGCGACCCAGGAAGCTTCCGCCTTCCTCGCTCAGGACGTAGGGGTCGCGGCCGCCCCAGTCTTCCTTGCTGGCGGCGACAACGTCCATGTGGGCCATCAGCACGACCGGCGCCTTGGCCGAACCGGCCTTGCCGGGATAGCGGACGAGCAGGCCGGCGGTCTCGCCAAGCGGGACAATCTCGATCTCGCTGTCCTTGAAGCCGGCAGTCTTCAACTGGTCGGCCAGGTAGCGGGCCATGGCGGGAACCTGGCCACTGCCCTCCTGGGTCTTGAAGCCGACCATTTTTGAAAACAGGGTACGGGCCTCGGCCTTCACCTCCGCAGAGGGCCTGGAGGGCTCGGCGGCCTGAGCGGCGGCGCCCATGAGGACGAAGACGGCGGTCGCCGCGATAGCCAGGCGCATGGATCGGTTCCCTTGATACGAATCCGACCTTAGGCGGCGCGCAACGCCTCCGCCAAGAGGCGACCGTCACGGGCCCGGCTGGAGCCTGCGCGCCAGGCGACGACGATCTCGCGGCTGGGGTGTTCGGCCTGCAGCGGACGGACGGTGACCGGGGCCTGGCGGGTAAGTCCGGCCTCGACGGCCATGGCCGGGACGAAGGAGACGCCGAGGCCCGAGCCGACCATCTGCACCAGCGTCGGCAAGGAGGTGGCGGCGAAGGCTTCCTCCTCACCGCCCTTGGGAGGCCCGAGACCACAGGCG
>JANPKF010000021.1:0-6262 GCA_031425895.1 Caulobacteraceae bacterium
GCTCCCGAATTTTCCACCCTGCGAGCGGGCGGCCGCATGCTGCGCGTCGCGGTCTGGAAGGCCCGGGGCCCGAAGTCCGACCACGCCCGGCCCCTGCTTTTCTTCAACGGCATCGGCGCCAACATCGAGCTGATGGCCCCCTTGGCCGACTGGTTCCCCGACCGCGACCTGATCACCTTCGACATGCCGGGCGTCGGCGGCTCGCCAAAGGCCGTGGTGCCCTACCGACCGTCAACCATGGCCTGGACGGCCAAGCGCCTCCTCGACCAGCTCGGCTATGACGTGGTCGATGTCATGGGCGTCAGCTGGGGCGGCGGCCTGGCCCAGCAGTTCGCCTTCCAGTTTCCGAAGCGGACAGGCCGCCTGGTGCTCGCCGCCACCTCGGCCGGCGTCATCATGGTGCCTGGCGACATCAAGGCCCTCAGCAAGATGGCCGACCCCAAGCGCTATGTGGACCCCGAGTTCATGCGCAAGAACTTCGAGGCCCTCTACGGCGGCGAGACCACCGGCGCCGACGGCCATATCGGCCGCATCAGCCCGCCCTCGCGCTCCGGCTATCTCTACCAGTTGGTGGCCATGAGCGGCTGGACCAGCGTGCCCTTCCTGCCCTTCGTCAAGACGCCGACCCTGGTGATGATGGGAGACGCCGACAAGATCGTCCCCCTGGTCAACGGCAAGTTCCTGTGCGCCCTGCTGCCGAACGCCCGGCTGGAGGTGATCAAGGACGGCGGTCACCTGTTCCTGGTGTCGCAGGCCAGCCTCAGCGCGCCGTTGATCCGGGAGTTCCTGGATGAAGAGCGGGTGAAGGTGCGGCGGAAGAAGGCCGCCTAGATCCATAATCCCGTCGCGGCCAGCAGGGTCCGCAAAGTCATCCAGATCAGGATCAGCGAGCCCACCGTCCATAGGCCGGCGCGCAGGTCGTGTGTCTGCGCCGTCAGGTAGGCCAGAAAGTGGGCCAGTCGCGAGGCGACGTAGCCGTAGAAAAGGATCTGGGCGACCAGCAGCGAAGGCTCGGTCAGGGCATAGAGGAAGCCACCGACCAGGAAGAAGGGCAGGTTCTCGAGGTCGTTCATCTGGATGCGCCGCACCCGCTCGACGCCTTCGTTCGGCGCCAGCTGGGCGGGGTCCGGATCGGGGTTCAGCGGCGTCTTGCGCAGGTCCTCGGGTGAGCGGAAGCCGCCTTTGGCCGACATCATTCGCACCACAGTCAGCCACGACATGCCGACCGCCTTCAGGATCATCAGGCAGGCGGCGATCGCATAGGTCGCGAACACCGGATCCTGCAGGCTGAGCTTTTCCATACCGCCACCCCCGAACAATGTTCGTCGAAGGCTCGCGCCGATCCGGCGGCGATGCAAGCGAAGGGTTTTCCCGCAGCCCCAACAGGCCTAAACCCACGCGATCACGCGGAAGGGGATAGCCGCATGCACTACGATATCGTCATCGTCGGCGGCGGCGCCGGCGGGCTCGAACTCGCCGCCCAGCTTGGCCGCAGGCTCGGGCGACAGCGCGGGCCCGAAAAGATCCTGCTCATCGACCGCACGGTCTTCCACATCTGGAAGCCGACCCTGCACGAGGTCGCCGCCGGCACGCTCGACACCCATCAGGAGGGTCTGAGCTACCCCATCCTCGCCCGCCGCAACCATTTCAGCTTCACCCTCGGCGAGTTCTCCGCCCTCGATCCGGCCGCCCGCCGCCTGACCCTCGGGGCC
Organism: Caulobacteraceae bacterium; assembly: GCA_031425895.1. GTDB lineage: Bacteria > Pseudomonadota > Alphaproteobacteria > Caulobacterales > Caulobacteraceae > Caulobacter. Next base: position 1,713 of record JANPKF010000021.1, read on the forward strand.
ATGACCGACGGGCAGGGCAGGGAGCTGGCTCCCGAACGGTCGATCACCTTCACGCATCTGGTTCTGGCCATCGGGGCCGGCGCCAACCTGTTCGGCACACCCGGCTCCGAGCGCGCCTATCTGCTGGAAAACACCGCCGACGCCGAGCGTTTCCACCACCGCCTGCTGACCGCCTTCACCCGCGCCAGCTTCGCGGTCGACAGGTCCCTTGCCATCGCCATCGTCGGCGGGGGCGCCACCGGCGTCGAGCTGTCGGCCGAGCTGATCGAGGCGCACGCCGAGTTCCTGGACGGCCTTGCCAAGGACCAGCGTTTCCGCCTCGACATCACCATCCTGGAAGCCGCCGAACGCATCCTCGGTCAACTGCCCGAGAAGATATCGACCCAGGCCCAGACCGCCCTCGAACGCAAAGGCGTCAAGGTCCTGACCGGCGCCAGGGTCAACAGCATCGAGGACGACCGCGTGGTCACCAGCAAGGGCGACATTCCCGCCTCGATCATCGTCTGGGCCGCCGGCGTCAAAGCCGCCGACAGCAACACCACGCTGGGCCTCGAGGTGAACCGTCTCAACCAGTTCGTCGCCAACGACCGTCTGGAAACCTCCGCCCCCGGCGTCTGGGTCATGGGCGACTGCGCCGCCGCGCCCTGGACCGAGGGCCGCACTATCCCGGCCCGCGCCGCCGCCGCCCACCAGCAGGCCGACTACCTGGCCAAGGTGCTCACCGCCCGCCTGGCCGAGCGCCGCCACGAGCCGGCCTTCCAGTACCGCGACTTCGGCTCCCTCGTATCCCTCGGCGACAGTCGCGGCGTCGGCGCCCTGATGGGCGGCCTCGGCGGCCCCAACTTCTTCATCGAGGGGCTGATCGCCAAGTGGATCTACATGAGCCTCCATCTGGCCCACCACCGGGCCATCCTGGGAACGACCAAGACGGCCGTGCTGGCCCTGGCGCGACTGCTGCAGGAACGGGTGTCCGGCCGGTTGAAGCTGCACTAGCTTTCCACATACCCGACATTCAAAAGTCCCGGAGCCCAAGCCGGGCGGAGCTCATAAGCCGAAACCGACCGCCGTCCCGGCTGTAGGTCCGACCGCAGACAAATCGGGCTACAAACCCCGCCGGTCGACCTACACATCGACCTACAGTCCAGGCTACATCCTCGCAGCCTGAACCTGCCGAAAAGCCTACAGGTTCAGCGGTTCTGACGACATCCAGCGCTTCCCGGGAGAGTGCGGCTTGTTTTGTAGGTTCAGCGGCCGGCGGTACAATGGATCGCCGCTTCGATAGGCCGGTTGACGGGCCTAGGGGAAACCGGCCCAGCGTCCGCTCAACACAGGGAAACGCCGCCATGACCCACCCCGCCATCGAGATCCTCGAACACCCGCTCTCGCCCTATGCTCAGAAGGTCAAGATCGCCCTGACCGAGAAGGGCGTCCCCTTCGAGGCGAAAATCCCCGGCGCCATCGGCTCAGGCCAGGTCTCGGACGACTTCGCCCGCGCCAATCCGCGCGGCGAGGTGCCGGTGCTCTACGTCGAGGGCCAGGCCATCTTCGATTCCACCATCATTCTGGAGTTCATCGAGGACCGCTTCCCCAACCCCCCGCTGCTTCCCGCCAGCGCCGCTGACCGCGCCCGGGTGCGCATGATCGAGGACCTGGTCGATACCCACTACGAAGCCATCACCTGGGGCCTGTCGGAAATCGCCAACTTCAAGCGGGCGACCGGCGACCAGGCCGCCGCCATGCAGGCGAAAGCCGGTGAGGAACTCAGCGCACTCCACGCCTGGCTGGAAGGCCAGCTCGGCGACCGGCAATGGTTCAACGGCGAGGCCTTCGGCTGGGGTGATCTCTGCGTCGCCCCCTTTGTCGCCGGCGCCATCGGCTTCGGCTTCCCGCCGACCGGCAAACTCTCCGAATGGTTCAGCCGCGCCGCCGCCCGTCCCTCCGTCGCCACCTCCTTGGGTCAGGCCCGCGAGATGGCCGCCGCCATGGCCGGCGTCGCCCAGATCGTCGAGGCCGGCCTGTTCAAGCGCCAGTACCGCGACCACCGCCTCGAATGGATGATCCGCTCGGGCGGATTGTCGGTGGTGCAACAGGGGATCGAGCGCGACAATATCCGCTTCAACACCGCCCCGGTCGGCGGTCTGGGAGCGCTCTGATGATCCAGCTCTGGCACTGCGCCGACGCCCGCTCCTTCCGCGGCCTCTGGGCGCTCGAGGAACTGGGCCTTCCTTATGAACTGAAGCTTCTGTCCTTCCCGCCGCGCTTGCGCGAGCCGGCCTATCTGGAGGTCAATCCGCTCGGCACCATCCCCTTCCTGGTCGATGGTGATGTCCGGATGAGCGAGTCCGCCGCCATCGCCCAGTATCTGGCCACCCGGGATGGCCCCACGCCGCTCAGCGTCCAGCCCGGCGAGGCCGACTACGGCGCCTGGCTCAACTGGCTGCATTTCGGGGAGGCGACCCTGACCTTCCCCCAGACCCTGGTGCTTCGCTACCGCACCTTCGAACCCGGCCGCGCCGAGGCCGCCGCCGACGACTACGAGCGCTGGTTCTTCGCCCGTCTGAAAGGGCTGGACCGCGCCCTGGCGGACGGCCGCGACTGGCTCGTCGCCGGCCGCTTCACCGCCGCCGACATCTCCGTCGGCTACGCCCTGTTGCTGGCCCGCAGCCTGAAGATCGATGGCAAGTTCCCGCCGGCGGTGGCCGCCTACTGGGAGCGGTTGCGCGAACGGGAGGGGTTCAAGAGGGCCAAGGCGGCGCAGAAGAACGACGCGGTGGCCGCGCCGGCCTTTCCTCAATAGTCCCAAGATCGACGGGGGGGAGGCTCAGGCCTCGACCTCATCCTCGGACGGCGCCTCCCGCTCCCCCTTCGCCAGCATGGTCGTCACCCCCATATCGGCGGTCACGTTGCCAAGGGTGCGGAAGATGTCTGGCACCACCTCGACGGCCAGCAGGATGGGCAGCAGATCGATCGGCGCCCCAAGCGCGATACAGATCGGCGCCACGCTGGCGAAGAAGCTGATCTGGCCCGGTAGCCCGACCGAGCCGACGGCCACGGCGAACGACACCAGGACCGCGCCGGCGATCTGCGCCACGGTCGGCTCGACGCCGTAGAGCTTGGCGACGAACAGGGCGGCGGCCAGGTTGGCCACCGGGCTGGTGGCGCGGAACACCGCCACCGCCAGCGGCAGCACAAGGCCGGTGATGCGCACCGGAACCCCGAGGTTGTCCCGCGTCCGCTCCAGCATGGCCGGCAGGCTGGCCAGCGACGACTGGGTGGAGAAGGCCACGGCCAGCACCGGGCCGGAGGCGCGCAGGAACTCCCCGAACTTCGCCGCGCGGCTGACCGCGACGATGACAAACATGATGACGGTGATGGAGGCGGTGATGGTTGAGACGATGACGATGTACTGCAGCAGGGTCGCGGCGCTGGCGACGCCGGTCCGCAGGCCGACGGTCAGCGACAGGGCGAACACCCCGACGGGCGCCGCCCACAGCACCCAGCGCACGACATTGAGCATGGTCTCGGCCACGCCCCGGAATACGGTCAGCAGCGGCTGCTTCAGCTCGGCGTTCAGCCGACTGGCCCCGAAGCCGAAGAAGACCCCGAACACCACCAGGGGCAGGATGGCGTCCTCAACCGCCGCCTTCAGGGCGTTGGCGGGCGCGAGACCCTTGAGGAAGTCGGCGATCGTCGAGGCCTTGGCCGCCGCCGCGTCCGGAGCCTGGGCGCTGGCCCGAAGGGCGGCGCCGGCGGCCTCGTCGATCGGCCACAGGGCCAGCCAGCCCTGGGTGACCAGAACGCTGTAGGTAGCGAACACCGCCAGGAAGACGCCGAACATCACGATGGCCCGGGCCGCCAGCTTGCCGGTGGCGGCGGCGTCGGCCACCGAGGCGATACCGAGCACCAGCAGGGTGAAGACCAGCGGCACGATGGTCATCCGCAGGGCGTTGAGCCACAGCGAACCCAGCGCCTCGACGATGCTCATCCCGTCCTGGACCCCCTTCGGAGCCCAGAGCTGCAACGCCGCCCCGACCAGCAGCCCGAGAACCAGGGCGATCAGCACGCGAACGGCGAGGGATTTGAACATGGGAATTCCTAGTGGTGCAGGGGGTGAACGTTGCCTGTTCTCACCCTCAGGTCAAACCCCCTCCGTCATCCCGGCAGCACCACCGGCCTTCGCCGGGGTGCGGCCGTGACGACGAACTATTTTTTGCGAGGCCCGGCCGTCTTCACGTACCGGTCCATCCACTCGCTCATCTCCCACAGGGTATGCAGGGTCGACTCCCGGGCCCGATAGCCATGCGCCTCGTTGGGCAACACCACATACCGCGACGTCGCCCCGGCTCCCTTGAGCGCCGCAAAGAAGCGCTCGGTCTGCACCGGGAAAGTGCCGGAATTGTCGTCCGCGCCGCCGTGGATCAGCAGGATCGGCTCGTTGATCTTCGTCGCATAAGTGAAGGGGCTCATCTTCGTGTAGGTCTCAGTCGCCTCCCAGTAGGTGCGCTGTTCTGACTGAAAGCCGAACGGCGTGAGGGTGCGGTTATAGGCGC
>JANPKF010000022.1:0-7605 GCA_031425895.1 Caulobacteraceae bacterium
TGCCGCCGCGCCTCGGCGGCTCGCCGGACAGGGATTGGCTGACGGCCGCGCGCAGGCGGGCCGCCTCAGGCCCGTCCTCGGACAGTTGTTTGGCCAGCGACCGGATCAAGGCCTTGTCACCATCCCGGCCGACAACCTCGAACCGGGCCAGGCCGCGATCCCCAAGCCGAACCCGATAGTTCTGGACCGCGCGTTTCTGGGGCGTGCTCACATCAGGCTCCTGTATGCCCGGTAATATATCCGGACATAGGGGGGCGTTCAATCATGCGCGCTGACAGCGAGGCGTTGGAAGCGGCGGGGACTTAGGTATCGCTCGGTGGACGATCCGGGACGAGGGGCTTGAGCCGCCGCCCGCCGCCGATCCCGCCCCGCCACGGCGGCCGACCGAACAGCCGTCGGGCCGTGTGATTGATCGCGTCCTCGCGGACCTTACCCTTCCGCTGCATGCGCGTGATCACCAGGTAGTTCACGACAAGGCCAAGCACCACGAGGAGGCCAAGGGGGAGCAGGTTTAGCGAGGAACCCGGAAGCAGCGTCTGGATCAGCCTGGCGGCGCCAATCAGAACCAGACCCACCGCCGGGGCCCCAAGGCAAACTACCCAGCCCTGGGTTTTGATAGGCCAAATCCACAGACCCAGGGCCCAGCTGTATTCGAACCAGACCTCGCGCTTCTTCATGTTCTCACGCCGCCCGATACCACGTCACCCCGTCCGCATCCGTCTCCGCAACAGCCCGTCCCCGCCCGATCAAACAGTTCAGGTGCGCCAGGCTCTCCCCCGTCGCCATACCCATCAGCTCCGGCCCGATCGGCCGGAAGAACAGGCTGCCGAACACATCGACGGACCGCTTGGGCGCCTCGCTGATCGCCTTTTCCAGCCGGCCCAGCTGCCGCTCATGCCCGGCCGCCAGATGGTCCAGCCGCCCATGCGCGCCATAGAAGGGGTCGTTATGGGCTGGCAGGGTCAGCACCCCTTCCGGAATGGTCGCCTTCAGCTTCGCCAAGCTGCTCAGCCAGTCGGTCAGCGGATCACCGTCCGGCTCGGTCGGAAACACCGACACGTTCGATGAAATCCGCGGCAACAGCTGGTCGCCGCTGATGAACAGGTTGAGCGCCGGACACCACAGGCAGGCATGGTCCGGCGAATGGCCGTTGCCGGTCACCACTGTCCAGTCGTTGTCGCCGATCCGGATCGTCTCGCCGTCGCTCATCCGCCTGTAACTGTCGGGCAGCTGGTAGATGCCCTTGCCGAACCCTCCGAACCGCGCCCGGTAATTGTCGATGGCGTCCTCGTCCCAGCCGGCCGCCTTGTAGAATCGCAGGCCGTCCTCCGGCGCCTCGCGCCCGGTATCGGCCACCAGCATCCGGCACTGGATATACTCCAGCCGCGTCATCCACAGCCGGCACTGGAACTTGCGGGTCATCCAGCCGGCCAGGCCGATGTGATCGGGGTGCAGATGGGTGACGATTACCCGGGTGATGGGGCGGCCCCCCAGCGCCCCCTTGAAGGCCTCGCGCCAGGCCTGCGCCGTCTCGCGCGTCTGCATGCCGGTGTCGACGATGCACCAGCCCTCGCCATCGGCCAGGGCCCAGACATTGATGAACCCCAGCGGCCCGCCCAGCGGCTGGCGCAGCCACAGAACCCCCGGCGCGATCTCCACCGCGTCCCCGGCGCCCGGCGTCGGCACGGTCTCGAAGGGGTAGTCGAGCTTGGGCCGCCGCAGCTCCGCCGAGATGTCTTCCACGCCGTCGTGCACAGTGTCTCTCCGATGAACGCCGCCATCATCCCGCGTTCAGCGGGACGCCGCAATTGCGCCTGTTAGGTTAGGCACCTTGACCCGCTAAGGTACGGGGGGTTTAAAACCCCCAAAACAACAGCCTATCCCCCAGGAGCTCGGGTAGACATGAGTCGCAACCGCTACGGCATCGCCGCCGCCGTCATTCTCGCCATGTTCGCCACATCCGGCGTCACCGTGGCCCAGGGCAAGAAGAAGGAAAAGGAAGCGGCCGCCGCGCCCGGCGTCATCGTCCAGAAGGATCGCGACCGCGGCATGGCCGAGGCGCCGGCCCTGGCCAAGTCCGCCGGCCTGACCTGCAATGTCACCGAGGCCCGCTTCATCCTCACCGACGCCAAGAACAAGACCAACTACTTTGAAATCGCCTGCGACCAGGGCTTCGGCTACGTCGTCGAACAGAACCCCGCCAAGCCGGCGGCCGGCCTGTTTCCCTGTGTGAACCTGGAAGAAAAGGTCGATGCGGGCGGCGGCAAGATGATCGACAGCCCGCTGAAGTGCCGGCTGGCCGGCAACGGCAATCTGAACGCCCAGGTCGCGACCTACATGACCAAGGCTGGCAAGACCTGCACGCCCAGCGGCTTCCGCTACATCGGCAACAACGCGACCAAGACCTTCATTGAAGTCGCCTGTGGCACGGGCGTCGGCTACGTCCTCGAGACCAGCTACCCGGCCAACCTGACGGGCGACGCCAAGGCCCAGTCCTGCCTCGTCTACGACACCGGCAGCACCCTGGCCTGCACCCTGACCACCCGCGAAAGCCAACTGGCTGTGGCCGACACCCTCGCCGCCAGCTCGGGCAAGACCTGCGCCGTCACCGACAAGCGCTACGTCCTCACCACCCCGGCCGGCGCCAACTGGTTCGAAGTCGCCTGCCAGGCCGGCAACGGCTTCATGCTGGAACAGGTCGACGGCAAGAACGGCAAGACCGTTCCCTGCGCCGAGGCCAGCTTCGTCGGCGGCGGTTGCACCATGACCGACGCCCTCGCGGCCAAGACCGAACAGAACGGCCTCTACACCAGCCTGGCCGGCAAGGTCGGCTTCAAGTGTGACGTGGCCCAGTACGGCGTCTTCAACGTCCCCAACAAGGAAATCGTCGAGCTGAAGTGCAACGACCGTCCCGACGGCGCCGTCATTGAGTTCAAGGGCGCCGCCAGCGGCGTGGTCTACCCCTGCGCCATCGCCGAGGCGCAAGGCTACCGCTGCTCCTTCACCAAGAAGGACAGCGGCTACGCCCAGCTCTCCAGGGACATCAAGTCCCTGCGCGACACCAGCACCTGCGAAGTCCGTGAGAGCCGCGCGATGGACAAGGCCAGCGAAGGCGCTGTCTACGTCGAGGCCAACTGCGCCGACGGCAACGGCTCCTACGTCCTCGGCTACGGCCGCGGCACGACCAAGCCGGTTGAGGTGCTGTCCTGCGCCCAGGCCAAGCCCTTCTGCGCCTGCAAGCTGCCGGGTAACTGATGGGCGGGGGCTCCGCCCCCACGCTTTCGAACGAGAAGGGCCCGCCGGGAAACCGGCGGGCCCTTCTTCTTTCAGGACGTCACCTCAGGACTGATCGCCACCCGGGCTCCAAAGCGGGGAACCAAGGGCCCCGCGCAACGCTTGGAGAGTTTAGGAAAACGCTGGAGGAGCATCAGATGGCGGACGGAAACAGTGGCGGCGGCAAATCGGGCCTGGCCTTCGTGGTCGGCGGCCTTTTGGTCCTTGTGGTGGTGATCGGCGCCTTCCTGATCTTCGGCGGCGGCCTGACCCAGAAGAAAGAGGTCGATATCAACATCAAGGCCCCGGACATCCAGGCGCCGAAGCTGCCGAGCGGCGGCTGATGGCGGCCGGCTTCTGGAGCCGGCTTCCCTGGCTGCGCCGCAAGCCGTCGAAACCCGCCGTCGCCCTCGAATGGGCGGCGCGGGCCGGCTATGCGGCGCGCGGCTTTGTTTATCTGAGCATCGGCGGCCTGGCCGCCTCCTCGGCGATCGAACTGGCGCGCAGCCCCACAGGGGCCAAAGGCGCCGTCGCGGCTCTGGCCGAATGGCCGCTCGGCCAGGTCTGGGCGGCCCTGATTGCTGTCGGCCTGATCGGGTTCGCGCTCTGGCGCGGCCTGCAGGCGGTGTTCGACGCCGACCGCCAGGGCAGCGACGCCAAGGGCCTGGCCAGCCGTGCCGGCCAGGCGATCAGCGGCGTGGTCTACGGCGCCCTGGCCTGGTCGATCCTCGCACTGCTGGACGAGCTTGAGGACTACGGCGAGGCCGACGAGACGGAGACCGCGCAACAGGGCGCGGCCCAGCTCATGAGCCTGCCCTTCGGCTCCTGGCTGCTGCTGATTGTCGGCGGGTTCGTGCTGGCCGTCGGTATCGCCGGCGTGGTTCAGGCGTTCCGCACCGATTTCGGCAAGCGGCTGGGCTGCAAGGCCGGGCAGAAGCGTTGGGCCAGCTGGGTCGGCCGCATCGGCTACGGCATGCGGGGCCTGGCCTTCCTGCCGATGGGCTTCATCCTCGTCCGCGCCGGCTGGGAGGCCCGCGCCAGCGATGTCCGCAACCTCGGTGGCGCCCTGCAGGCGCTGGAGGGGCAACCGTTCGGTTCGGCCGTGCTGTTCGTCACCGGCCTCGGCCTCGCCGCCTTCGGCCTCTACGCGGTGCTGGAAGCGATGTGGCGCCGGATTGATCCCCCCGATCCGGTCTAGCTCGCAATCTGGCCTGACCCGCGCCACAGTGGGCACATGGCCGCCGACCTCATCCGCCAATCGCTGGAACGCCTCGCCGAACGCCAGGGCGATCCGACGCCTCACGTCTACGCCCGCCTGTTCGCCGGCCGTCCGGACGCGGAGGCCCTGTTCGTCGGCGACCGCACCGGCGCCGCCCGCGGCGAGATGCTGGCCCAGGCCTTCACCGCCCTGCTCGACCTCGCCGAAGGCGGCGACCAGGGCGCCCGCCTGATCGCCATCGAACGCATCAACCACGAAGGCCTCGGCGTCCCGCCGGACGTCTTCGCGGACTTCTTCCCGGTGGTGGCCGACGTGGTGCGCGAGGGTCTGGGAGAGGACTGGACGGCTGACGTCGCCGCCGCCTGGGAGGCGCTGACCGACCGGGCGCGGGCCCTGGCGGGCTCAAACGAAGCGGGGACACATTGAATTGCCGCTGGCTCCCCGGCTTGGGCTCGACCCCGACACCGTCGGCCGCTTCGCCCGTCTGATCCCGCGCGGCGAGACCCAGGTCATCCCCGCCGCCGCCCACGCCATCCAGAACGACCAGCCCCTGCGCTGGCTGACGGCGCTGGACGGGGGGCGCGACGCTTTGATTCCTGGGAGATAGCCGTAAGGCTCCCTTCTCCCCTTGCGGGAGAAGGTGGCGGCGAAGCCGTCGGATGAGGGGTCGCACCGGACCGTGGCGTCATGGCTATCAATGGTCGCATCTTGAAGAGTCTTCGACCCCTCACCCGACGCTTCGGGCCACCTTCTCCCGCAAGGGGAGAAGGGGGTCCTGAGGCTAACCCTTGAGCATCAGCGCCGGCTCAGTACGCGTACCAGGCCACCGGACAGTCGACCGACCCTGTGATCATCGTCCCCTCCGCGAACCGCTTGCGCGCATGCGTCGTCGCGCATCCCGGCGAGCACAGCAGCCCCCGGTCCGACCAGTAGGCCGGCCCTTCCTGCGGCGCGCCGTGGTAGAAAACCCAGCCCGGCGCCCCATAGGCCATACGGCATTCGATACAGACGGGCTTCGGGGTCCGGGCCAGCATCAGCGGGCCGCCTCACGCGCCGCGGCGGCGATCTTCTCGGCCTCCGCGAACAGGGCCGGATCCACCTTGGCCTGGGCGGCCTTGGCGTTGTCGTCCAGCTGCGAAGGCCGGCTCGCTCCGACGATGCAGGACGCCACGTTCGGCTCGCGCAGCACCCAGGCCAGTGCGAACTGCGCCAGGGTCAGCCCGGCCTCGGCGGCCAGCGGCTTCATCGCCTGCGCCGCCATCAGGACGGGTTTCTCCATCCAGCGGCTGATCGCCCCGCTCATGCTGTCGCTGGCCGCCCGGCTGTCGGCCGGCGGCGGGGAGTCGGGGTCGTATTTTCCGGTCAGCACGCCCTGGGCCAGCGGCGACCAGACGATCTGCGAAATCCCATTGGCGGCGCACAGCGGGATGACCTCCTTCTCGGGCCGCCGCCACAGCAGGCTGTACTGCGGCTGGCTGGAGACGAATTTCTCGACGCCGGGAATGGCCAGCGCGTCGCGGATATTGTCCGGCGACCACTCCGAGAACCCGTTCCACCGCGCCTTGCCGGCCTTCACCACCTCGCTCAGCGCCTGCATGGTCTCTTCCAGCGGCGTCGCCGGATCGTACCGATGGCACTGATAGAGATCGACGTAATCGGTCCGCAGCCGCTTCAGCGACGCGTCGATCTGCTTGTGCACCTGCGCCGCCGACAGCCCCTGGTCGCCGTCGCCCATGTCGCCCCACAGCTTGGTCGCCAGGACGTAGCTGTCGCGCGGCACGCCGGCCAGCGCCTCGCCCGTCACCGTCTCGGCCGCCCCGCGCCCATAGACGTTGGCGGTGTCGTGGAAGGTGATGCCCAGGTCCAGCGCATGCCGGATGTTGGCGATGGCGGTATCCTTCTCCACCCCGACCCCGGCCGTCAGCCAGGACCCCAGCGAAATCTCGGAAACCATCAGGTCGCTCGACCCAAGCTGGCGGTACTTCATGCGCGTTCTCCCTTTGGCCAAAGGGTAGGACGTCCGGGTCCTTCAAAACAACCTGTAAGGCTCAGGCTGTGATTGCCGCGCGCAGATCCTTGATAAGCAGATGCAGGTAGTAGCGATCATGGGGAAACCCGACGAACTGGAAGTGCTCATAGAAGGCCCGGGCCTCGTCGTCCTTGGCGTTCGTGACCAGGGCTCTGACGCCGGCGATGTCGGCGACCTGCACCGTTCGCGCCATGGCGTCCATCAACAACCCCGCTCCCACGCCTCGGCCGTGATCGTCACGGTTCACGGCCAGGCGGGCGAGCAACATCACCGGGACCGGATGACGGGCGAGCCCCTTCGCCAGGCGCTCCGGAGCGTTGGCATGGGCGACCTCGCCGACAGCCAGGCTATAAAACCCCGCCACGCGAAAGCCTTCCATCACCAGATAGGTGCTGGCGGCTTCCGCCAGTTGGCTTTGCAGCGCGTGGCGGATCAGGTACCGGTTGAGGGCTTCTTTTCCGCAGTCGAAGTCTTCGACCGCGTGATCCCGACGCAGCTTCTCGATTCTGAAGCCGTGGTTCATTCGTCTTCAGCGACACCGGGGTAGGGCGCGTCGAAGATGCTCGGTTCCCGAAAGAGCCGCGCGATCCTGGGCAACGGCCGCACTGGCGCGTCGAGCGCCGCCTGGAACGCTGCCCAGTCCTCGTCTCCCAATTCGATGCGCCGACGATCCGGCAAGGTTTCTACGGCTCTGGTCAGAGCGCTTTCCAGAACGAAATCGCTGACCGACCGGCGGCTGGCGGCGGCCGCCGCCAGCAGCATCTGCTTGTCGGCGGGGGTCAGGCGCAGGTCCAGTTTCTCGGAGCGGGCGCGTTTGACGGTCATGCGAATAGTCTGCCAGAATGTCCTGACTTTGTCCTGACAAATCGTCTACGAATTGTCCTGGCCTCTTGCCGAACAATTCAGCTACGCCGAGGTAGTCGTCCCATGCCCCACAAGACCGTCCTCGCCCTCCACGGCGCCCGCCGCGACGACATCGCCGATCTCGTTACGCGCCGCTCGCTGCCCGGTCCCGGCCTCGACCAGGTCGATCCCTTCCTCTTCCTCAACCACCACGGTCCGCAGACCTACCCGCCGAACAACC
>JANPKF010000023.1:0-2007 GCA_031425895.1 Caulobacteraceae bacterium
GTCGCCGCCGCCCCCGGCGTCGCCGCCGTCCACTTCACCCGCGCTACGCCCCTGCGCCTGTCCACCGACGCCCCGCCCGTCGCCCTGGTCGCCCAGCCCGTCACCCGCGACGACCCCGGCGCCCGCATTCCCCTGATCGGCCAGTCCCGCGCCGTCCCGGCCGGCCTGACCCCCATCTGGGTCAGCGAACCCGCCGCCTGGCTCAACCACCTAAAGGTCGGCCAGACCCTGGAACTGCCCCTCAAGGGCCGGCCGAAGGTCTTCGTCGCCGGCCTCTGGCGCGACTACGCCCGCCAGAACGGCGCCGTGGTCCTGACCAGCGAGGACTACAGCCGCCTGACCGGCGACCCCTTGCGCGGCGAGGCCTCCATCAAGCTCAAGCCCGGCGCCAAGGTGGACGAGGTCTCCGCCGCCGTCCGCGCCGCCCTGCCGCCCGATGTCGCCGCCCGCACCGAGATGCTTCGGCCTGGCCAGATCCGCGCCATCGCCCTGGGCCTCTTCGACCGCAGCTTCGCCATCACCTATGTGCTCGAGTTCGTCGCCATCCTCGTCGGCCTGGCCGGCGTCGCCGCCACTGTCTCGGCCCAGACCCTGGCCCGCACCAAGGAGTTCGGCATGCTGCGCCACCTGGGCGTCCGCAAACGCCAGATCACCGCCATGCTGGCCATCGAGGGCGCCCTGCTGGGCACGGTCGGGGTCACCGCCGGCCTGACCCTGGGGCTGCTCATGAGCCAGGTGCTGATCCATGTGGTCAACCCGCAGTCCTTCCACTGGACCATGGAGACGCGCCTGCCCTGGGGCCTGTTCGCCATCGTGACCGTCACCCTGATCGCCGCCTCGGCCGGGGCCGCCCTGCTCGCCGGCCGCCGGGCTCTGTCGATGGACGCCGTCCGCGCCGTGCGGGAGGACTGGTGATGCGCCCCCTGATCGCCGCCCTTGCCGCCCTCCTGCTGATCGCCGCCGACACCGGCCGCGTCGCCCCGGTCTACGCCCCTGTCACCCCCGCCGAGACCATCGCCTTCCCGCGCGACCACGGCAGCCACCCGGCGTTCCGCACTGAGTGGTGGTACGTCACCGGCTGGCTGGAGACGGCTGCCGGCCCGCTCGGCTTCCAGGTCACCTTCTTCCGCACCCGCCCCGACGTCGACCAGGCCAACCCCAGCGCCTTCGCCGCCAAACAGGTCCTGTTCGCCCACGCCGCCCTCTCCGACCCGAAGAAGGGCAAGCTGCTGCACAGCCAACGGGTCGCCCGCGCCGGCTTCGGCCTGGCCGAGGCCTCGGAAACCGATGGCAATCTGGTGATCGACGACTGGTCGCTGCGCCGCGGCCCCGACAACCGCTGGCGCACCAAGGCCGGCGGGTCGGACTTCGACCTGGACCTGACCTTCGCCCCCAGCCAGCCGCCGATCCTGCAGGGTATGGGCGGCTTCAGCCGCAAGGGCCCGGGACCCGCCGAAGCCAGCCATTACTACAGCCTGCCGCACCTGGCGGTGACGGGATCGATCCTGCGGGACGGCAAGCGGGTGAAGGTCACTGGCGAGGCCTGGCTCGATCGCGAATGGTCCTCGACGCTGCTCAACCCGGCGGCCGTCGGCTGGGACTGGGCCGGGCTGAACCTCAAGGACGGCGGCGCCCTGACCGCCTTCCAGGTGCGCGACGCGGCCGGCAAGCCCCTGTGGACCGGCGGCTCCTACCGCTCGCCCGAGGGGCGGCTCACCGTCTTCCGCCCCGGCGAGCTGACTTTCGAGGCCCGCCGCCGCTGGCGCTCACCCCGAACCCAGGCACTCTACCCGGTCGAACAGGCGATCACCGTCCCGCTGCCGGACGGCCGCAGGACCATCGTGCTGAAGCCCCTGTTCGATGACCAGGAGCTGGACAGCCGGGCCGGTGGCGGCCCGGTCTATTGGGAAGGCGCGGTCAGTTCGGAGGAGGCGCGGGGCTACCTCGAACTGACCGGCTATTTCGGCAAGCTGACGCTCTGAAGCGCGTTCCGATAAGTGGGAACCG
>JANPKF010000024.1:0-4397 GCA_031425895.1 Caulobacteraceae bacterium
AACCTGCCATCGAGATCACGCGGCTGGGTCCCGGCATTGACGCTACGCGCCGCCCTTCGGGTCGCCGGGATGAGCGGGATAGAAATGAGCTGAATGTCGCCGCTTTAAAGCCCGGCGACCTTCTCCGTCACCATCCGGCGCAGGACCACGGTCGTGCCCGTCTTGGCGTCGGTCAGGGTCAGCTTGCGGTCGTTCAGGCGGAAGCCGAAGACGATGCGCGAGTCGGTCAGCAGGATCTGCTTGTCGTTGATCTCATAGTCCTCGGGCTCGTCGACGACGGCCTTGCCGCTGCTCAGGCGGGTGATCACCGCCTGCTGCTCACCGGTCAGGGCCAGCTGGTCGCCACGGCGCAGGTCGATGCCGACGTCGGCCCGCACGACCTCCCAGTTTCCAAGGATGGCCAGGCTTTTGGGCGGCTCGACGCCTTCCAGATTGCCCGACAGCATGGCGGTCTGCTTGTAGAGCCCGCCGATCAACGCCCGCTCCGGCTTCAGCCGCTCGTCGGTGTTGGCCTCGACCACATCATTCAGCCTGGCGAAGATGCGATAGGAGCCCTCGACATCGCCCCGGTGATAGGCGGCCGTGCCTTCCCGGATGCCGAGGTATTCGCTCATCAAGGTGTGGCCGAGCGCCAGGTCGGCGCCGGGCTCCGCCCCATCGGCCGGCATGGCCACGGCCAGGGTGAAGGCTTCGGGCCGGTCCCCGCGGGCGTCGACATAGGTCATCGACGCGGTCAGCACCGGCGTTCCGGCCGGAATGCGGGGGTCAGGCAGGTTCTCGGCGCCCACGGTCCGGGACATGGCCACGAACAGCCCGCCGCCCTCGTTGCTGAGGAACACGCTCGGCACCTCGAAGCTGACCTCGCCGGCGTCGGTGTAGGTCAGAGCCTCACCCGGCACGCCGTAGACCGCCGAGACCCGGTAGCCGGGGTTGGGCTTGAGGGTGACGCGGATGTCGTGGGCCACCTCGCTGACCATGTAGTCCAGCTTGGCCTCGAAGACGCTTTTGACGTCCCCGGCGTTCTTCATGAAGAACAGATTGCCCCCGCGCGTCGACGCCACCTTGGTGGCCAGGGCGGCGTCGAACTGCACCCCGACGCCGATCGTGGTCAGGCCGACCTGTTTCTGGGACGCGGTTTTGGCCATGCCGATGAAGCTGTCGGCGTCCGTGCGGCCGACGTTGGGCTGTTCGTCGGTGAACAGCATCAGCCGGGTGACGCCCTTGAAGGCCGGCGCGGTCTCGAAAGCGGCCTCGTAGCCGACCTTCAGGCCCGCCTCCATGTTGGTGGAGCCGGCGCTGGCGATGGCGTCGATCCGGGTCAGGATCTCTGCCCTGTTGCCGGCGGTGACCCGGGTCGGCTGCATGTAGCGATGCGAGATGTCGCCGTAGAGGACGATGGTCAGCTGGTCGCCGGGCCGAAGCTGGCCGACGATCTGCTTCAGGCTCTCACGCACCAGAGCCAGAGGTTGGCCGCTCATCGAGCCGGACTTGTCGACCACCGCCACCAGGTTCAACGGCTCCCGGGACCAGGTCGAGGCGTCGATGTTCGAACTGAAGCCCAGGCCGACGAAGGCGCGGTCGTCCGGCCGGGTCAGAAGATCGGCGCGCATGGCCTCGCCGGTCAGGCAGAACAGCTGCTTGCACGGGTCCTGCGGTCCCAGCACCAGATTGTAGCCGCCCAGCAGTCCTTCAGGCGTCAGGGAGTCGGGGAAGGCGATGCGCCCGGCTTCGGCTTCGCCGCGGAAGAAGCTGATGTCTTGGGCGCCGCCCTGGCGGATGCGGGACGCGGTGATGACCAGTTCGCTGACATCGGCGCCCTCATCGTCATCCTGCGCGAACACCGGCGTCGCCGGCGCGGCGGCGATCAGCACCGTCAGGCCAAGGGCCTTGATCCAGGGTTTCATCGAGCAGCTCCCTCTCCATTTTGAGGAAGCTTACGCCGACTACGGCGTCTGTCACCTGTTCGTTTACGCTAGGTCAATCTGCGCGGATTTCGGCCTTGGCGTCCAGGTGGCCGGCCAGGGTCGCCGCCCGCCGCCCGGTCTGTTCGCCCAGCAGCAGGTCGGCGCGGTCTGCGTCCGTGGTCAGCAGCAGGCGATCGCCCTTCAGGCTGAGACGGGTGTGGGCCAGCAGGGCGCTGTCGCGGGCGGTCAGGTCGCAGCCCAGCCGGATGGCGGCCCCCAGCGCCCGCGCCCGCTTTCTCGCCGCATCCGGCAGCAGGCGGGTGATGGTCCCCGGTTCCGGCGTGTTGTTCGAACTGCTGTGCCGGCTGAAGGCGGCGATCGCCAGGAAGGCGCGTTCGGCGTGGTTCTGGCCGGCGACCGGCGCGCGCAACACCTGTTCGAAGACCAGGTCGGCCCGGTGATCCGGGTGCAGCCGGGCGCCAAGGTCGGCCAGCCGGCAGGCGGCGGCCAGAAGGATGGCGTCACGGCCGGGGAACACCGGCTCCAGGGCGTTGAAAACCGGGCCCAGCCAGGCCTCGAGGGTCGGGCCGAGGGTGGCGTCGGCGCCGGTGCGGACCGTGAGATCGGCGCAGCCTTCGATCAGCGGATCGAGCGCCTGTGTCGCCGGGTCCATGGCCTCGAACAGCATGCCTTCGCGCACGCCATAGGCTGACAGCACGACCTGCTCGACACCCAGGGCCACGATCAGCCGCTCCAGCACCACGGCGGCGTGCGGCAGGGTCTCGGCCCGCTTCTTGGAGACCCCTTCGACCGCCTCGAGCGACCGCCGCGACTGGCTGGCCACAAAGCGGCAGGCGTTGAGCGCTTCGGCGCGGGTCATCTCATACTGATGCACCACCCGCAGCGGATAGCCGGTCATGTGCATGTGAATGAGCGCCAGGTTGCGCCAGGCGCCGCCGACGGCGTGAAAGGTCTCGGTGTGAAAGCGGCTCAGGTCGATCAGCCGCTCATCGACCTCTTTGCGGCGGATCTCCGGATCGTCGTCCGGGAAGACGCCGAACGAGAAGGGACCGAGCGGCAGGGTGACGCCTTCGCCGGCGCCCTTCGGCCCGATGGAGGTCAATTCCAGACTGGCGCCGCCAAGGTCGCCGACGACTCCGTCGCCCGCCGGGGCGCCGGCCAGGACGCCCAGCGCCGCGTACTTCGCCTCTTCCTGTCCACTGAGCACGCGCAGCACCAGCCCGGTCTCCGCCTGCACCCGTCCGGCGAAACTCGGGCCGTCTTCCGCCTCGCGGATCGCGGCGGTGGCGGCGGTGAACACCCGCTCGGGCGGCAGCCGGTCGACGACCATGCGAAAGCGCTTGAGAGCGGACAGGGCGGCGGCGGACCCGTCCTCGCTCAGGCGGCCCGTTCTCTTCAGATCGCGGCCGAGGCCGGCCAGCACCTTTTCGTTGAACACCGTCCACATCGATCGACCTTCGACCCGGTACAGCACCAGGCGGACCGAGTTGGAGCCGACGTCGACGACGGCGGCGTCATGGCTGGTCATTGATCGTGGTCCAGGGCCAGGGCGCCCGGCATGTCGCGAACATTGTGACCCCGGCCCGACAGGCTGGGGTTGGTCATGAAGTAGTCGTGGGCCGAGAAGGCCATACGCTTGTTCCAGGCCGGGTCGCGGGCATAGCCGCCCTGACTGTCCAGGTTCCAGCTCTGCGCCTCGTCGTTGAGGTTGGCGACCATGATCTGACCGAGGACCTGCTCATGCACTGTCGGGTTGTCGATCGGCGTCAACGCCTCGACCCGCCGGTCGAGGTTGCGCGGCATCCAGTCGGCCGAGGAAATGAACACCTTGGCCGCCTTGCTGGGCAGCGGCTCGCCGTTGGCGAAGGCGGCGATGCGCGAATGCTCCAGGAACCTCCCGACGATGGATTTGACCCGAATGTTCTCCGACAGGCCGACAACGCCGGGCTTCAGGCAGCAGATGCCCCGGATGACCAGGTCGATCGGCACCCCGGCCTGGCTGGCGCGGTAGAGGGCGTCGATGATCTCCGGATCGACCAGGGCGTTGAGCTTGGCCCAGATGCCGCAGGGCTTGCCGGCCCGGGCGTTGTCGGCCTCGGCGGCGATCATGCCCAGCAGGTCCGGCTTCATCGTGTCCGGCGAGAAGCTGAGCTTCTCCAGCCGTTCAGGCCGGGCGTAGCCGGTGATGTAGTTGAACAGTCGCGCACTGTCCCGGCCCATGGCCGGGTCGGTCGTGAACAGGCTGAGGTCGGTGTAAATCTTGGCCGTCACCGGGTGGTAGTTGCCGGTGCCGAAGTGGCAGTAGGTGCGCAGGGTCTCGCCTTCGCGGCGGACCACCAGGCTGAGCTTGGCGTGGGTCTTGTACTCCACGAAGCCGAACACGACGTGGACCCCGACCTTCTCCAGGTCCTTGGCCCAGCGCAGGTTGTTCTCCTCGTCGAACCTGGCCTTGATCTCGACCAGGGCGGTGAC
>JANPKF010000025.1:0-3773 GCA_031425895.1 Caulobacteraceae bacterium
CGTGCTCTAAATGTTTGATTCTAGACCCTTTTGATCAGGTTTTGATGCGTACATCAAAACCTGAAAGGGTCTAGGGGCCGCGGAAGGGATTGAGCAGCAGACTGAAGAAGCCGGCGGTCTTCGGCGTGCGAAACCCTTCCACGCCGAGCGTCATCGTCTCCAGGGGTTCGCGCGGCCGGGATCGGTAGCTACCGAACAATCGGTCCCAGGCCGACAGCAGGAAGCCGTAGTTGCTGTCGGTTTCGTCCCGGTGGATCGAGTGGTGGATACGGTGCATGTCGGGCGTCACCAGCACCCGCCGCAGCAGGCCGTCCAGCGCCGCCGGCATCGCGATCCGGGCATGGCTGAACATGGCTGCGGCGTTCAGCACGATCTCGAAGACCAGCACCGCCCCGGCCGGTGCGCCCAGGGCGACCACGACCGCGATCTTCCACAGCATCGACAGCACCATCTCGATCGGATGAAAGCGGACGGCTGTCGTGACATCGACGTCCAGATCGATGTGGTGCCCCCGGTGGACCCGCCAAAGCCAGGGGACGGCGTGGAGGACCCGGTGCTGGCCATAGACCGCCAGGTCCAGCAGCAGGAACGACAGGAGAGCGGCCAGCCAAAGCGGCGCAGGCAGAATATGGAACAGCCCCCAGTCCGCCTCGGCCGCCCAGACCGCCGCGCCGACGGCGGCGGCGGGAAAGGCAAACCTGAGCAGCAGGGTGTTCAGAACCGAGAGGCCAAGGTTGACCGGCCACCGGCTGCGCCTTGCCTGCCCCGGCGCCCGGCGCGGAAATACCATTTCGGCGACCGCCAGCAGGCCCAGGACACCCAGGTAGATCGACAGCCTGACCGTGGGCTCGTTCAAGATCTCTCACTCCGAAGCAACGGCGGGCCCCACGCTCAGCCGCCCGAAAGTCGGCGTTGCAGCCTTTGTTGACCGGACAGTTTATCACTCTCTCCCGAGGGCCGACAGGCCGGCGTCCCCCCGGCGAACAGGCTAGCGCCGCCTGGGGCGGAAGCGAAGGCCCTCCCCGCCCAATCCGCGCGCCTCTGCCCCATGGCCGCCGCCTGACCCTCGACATCGGCGCGCCTTGGGCGGAAGGTGATCTGGACGATCGGCGTTCAGCCTACCCTCTCAATCCGCTCATCCCGGTGAATGCCGGCATGTGCGGCGCAGGGAGCCGATGGCCCCGGCCAGATTCGAGTCTGCGTACGCCCCAGTCGCCGGAGGAGACGGTCGATGAAGTCCCTGTCCGTGACCCTTGCCGCCGTGGCTGTGCTGGCCCTGGCCGGCTGCGAGCCGAAAGCCGACAGGCCGGTCGCGCCGCCGGCCGCCACGACCGAGACCGTCGGCCTGAACGCCGAGATCGACAACGACGTCCAGCAGAAGAGCCTCGCCGACAGCGGTTTTCGCGGCGCGGTCCTGCAGGGTCCGGTGCGCTACGCCGACGACATTCTGACCGCCGCCGACAGTCGCCTGCTCGTCCGACTGAAGGACGACAGCGGCCTGACCGTCGGCCCCAACGCCCGCATCAGCATCGACAGGTTTGTCATCGACACCGACGCCAGCGCCCCCGGGGCGGCGGTTTCGGTGGCCAAGGGCGCCTTCCGCTTCGCCTCCAGCGGCAAGGGGACGAGGCCCGACGGCGTGCGCTTCAACACCCCGCTGGCGGCCATCGGCATCCGCGGCACCATTCTCGAAGGCGTGGTCGGCCCCGACGCCGTGGCCGTCATCGGCGCGGGCCCCTGGCTGGCCATCCTGTCGCTCGACCCCGAGACGGCGACGCTCATCGTCCTGCGCGAGGGGATGATCGAGATCCGCTTCGGCGACGAGACCATCGTGCTGGACCGGCCGGGCGAAGCCATCGCCCTGGGCGGAACCCGCCGCTCGACCGTCTTCCAGATGCCGCCCCCGGCCACGGGCCGTCTCGACGCCCTGCTGGCCCCGCGCGGGGTGGGCCCCCGGTCGCCGGCATCGCCCGTTATCGATCCGCCGCCCCCGCCGACCGCCGGCGGCGCCGACAAGGCCACCTCGCCTCGCAAGTCGCCACCCCGCCGTGACCCGGGCGCCGGCGCGTCGAACGAGGACTATTCCCACGACAACGAGGCGGTCGGCGGCTCCAGCGGCGGTGACGGGTCCGGCGGCCTCAGCCGCCCGGTCCTGCGGCGCGGCGACGGCGCCGCGGTGACCCCCAGTCAGCCGCCGCCGCGCCGGGAGCGCGACTATGGCGCGCCCCTGCCCCGGCGCGACGCCGGGCCGGGGACGCCCGCCATCGACATTCCCAATCCCACCCTTCTGCCGCGCCAGCCGCGTGAGCGGCCCTCTCAGCCGAAGACCCAGGCCCCGCCCGGCGATGCGGCCCCCTCCCCGCAGCTGAAGGCCGCGCCCCGGCCTTCCACGCCAAAGGACCCGGCGCCGCCGAAGGCCCCCGCCTCAACAAACCGTTAATCCGAA
Organism: Caulobacteraceae bacterium; assembly: GCA_031425895.1. Lineage (GTDB taxonomy): Bacteria > Pseudomonadota > Alphaproteobacteria > Caulobacterales > Caulobacteraceae > Caulobacter. Next base: position 2,447 of record JANPKF010000025.1, read on the forward strand.
CGGCGATAGCCTCTGCTTATCGGTACGCGCCGAGGAGGCCGTCATGTCCGTCACCCGCACCGGCGGTTTCCGCCGCAGCCATGATCACTTCGAACCTGAAGCGGACAGCGATCCGCACAGCCAGCGGCGCATGCGCGGCCAGTTGGAGCAGATCGACTACGCCGCCTATGCCGCCAACAAGGAGTTGCTCGGCCAGGCCCTCGGCCAGGGCGATATCAGGAAGTTCCAACGGATGGCCATCGCCTGCGCCCAGGCCCGCGCCGTCTGGGTCGCCCAGGCCCTGGCCGCCTCGGCCAGCGGCGGCAAGCTGTCGAGCGCCGACCTCGCCCAACTGACCCATCTGCGCACGACTTTCGAGGAGCTGACCGAGGCCTACGAGGCCATGCGGCGGATGGTCGAGCGCGGCTATCTGACCATGCCGGCCGCGCCTACGGGCTGAAAACATCATATATTTCAATGGCAAAATGAATATGTCTAGACATATTCATCGCCCCTGACGGCCTCTGGCCGCCTCTTTCGGCGCCGGCTTCAGCGCCGTAGGTCGGCGAAGCGCCATTTCGAGCTACAAACCCTGCGCCTCGACCTACGCGTGACCTACGCCGCAGGCTACAGTCTCACGGCCTCGACCCACGCCAAAGGCAACGCCACAAGGGGTTTGGGCCTGCTGACCCTGCACGCGCGTTTTTCCGTAGGTCGGGCCCGGCTGGTATAATGGTTGGCCGCTTCGATAGGCGGCGCGGTCGCCCCTAGCGCTTCTTGCCCAGCTCGGCGGCGATGTCCTTGGTCATCTTGCCGACCTTGCGGTGGGCGGCGGTCAGCTGGTCGCGGGTCACGCCCCAGCGCTTCATCCAGTATTCGACAGCCTGCCGCTCCGACAGATCGAGCCGCTCCTTGTCGATGAAGCCGCGCTTGTCCTTGAGGCCGGCCATGAAAACGTCTCTCCCTTTGCGGGGCTACATTCGGCCAAGCGACGCGGCCGATCAATCATCCTGTTGCAGCGACCTTGCGGCAGCAGGCTAGACTGATGACAGATTCACAGGGGCAGACATGGCCGACGAACCGACTTTCGCCAACGACCTCAACACCACCTGGACGCTGCGGGCCGCCATTGTCGTCTCGTACGCCCTGCTGTCCGCCCTGCTCGCCACGCCCGTCTTCAGGCCGGCGGCCGCGGTCGCCCTGGTGCTCCTGGGAATTCTCGTCGTCCTGCGACGCCCGTACTACGGCTGGTGCGTGCAGCAGCGCGGCTGGCTGTTCGGCGTGCGCGTCGTGGCGATGGACGTCCTTCACCACCTGTGCAACGGCCTGTCGCTGGTGGTGGGTACGG
>JANPKF010000026.1:0-3039 GCA_031425895.1 Caulobacteraceae bacterium
ATCGGTGCTGTTCGCCGTCGGCGGCTGGCTGGGGACCGACGCCATCCTGCAGGCGCTGGGCACGCCGCACGACGCCCTGCCGCTGGCGGGGGCCTATCTGCGCGTCATCTTCCTGGCCCTGCCGTTGATGAACTTCTCGACCCTGGTCATGACCCTGCTGCGCGGAGCCGGGGACAGCCGCACGCCGTTCCAGTTCAGCATCCTCGCCGTCACGCTCGACATGGCCTTCAACCCGGTGCTGATCCTGGGCCTGGGCCCCTTTCCGGAAATGGGCATCGCCGGCGCGGCGACGGCCACCCTGATCAGCCAGGGGATCAGCCTGGTCGCCCTGGTGGTTCTGATCTACGTCCGCAAGCATCCCCTGCGGCTGGCGGGTCCCGATCTCGCCTATCTGAAGTTCGACCCCGCCCTGATCCGCACCCTGGTGGCCAAGGGCCTGCCCATGGGCCTGCAGATGATCGTCATCTCGGCCTCGGCGCTGATCGTCATGAGCCTGGTCAACGGCTTCGGGTCCCGGACCGCCGCGGCCTACGGCGTCGCCGCCCAGCTGTGGACCTATGTGCAGATGCCGGCGCTGGCCATCGGCGCGGCGGTCTCCTCGATGGCCGCCCAGAATGTCGGGGCCGGGCTATGGGACCGGGTGGCCCGGGTGACGCGGGCGGGCATCGCCTTCAATATCGTGCTGACCGGGGCCATGGTGGCGGTGCTCTATGTCGCCGCCCCGCTGGTGCTGGGCCTGTTCCTGCCGAGCGACAGCGAGGCGGTCGCCATCGCCACCCACATTAACCAGCTGGTGGTCTGGACCTTCATCCCCTTCGGCGTGACCATCGTGCTGTTCGCCACGGTGCGGGCGACGGGCGATGTCTGGCCGCCGCTGATCATCCTGACCCTGTCGATCGTCCTGGTCCGCATCCCCTTCGCCTATCTGCTGGAGCCGGCCTGGGGCCAGGACGCGGTCTGGTGGAGCTTCGCCTTCGGCTCGGCGGTCGCCCTGGCGCTGTCGGCCGCCTACTACAGGGCCGGCCGCTGGAAGACGGCGCGGATGATGGAAGACGACCGCGCCCCGATGGGCGAGCCGCCGGACACCGGCCACGGCCTGCCCCGTCAGCGGGCCCAGTTTCAGATGGGCGCGGAGGCTGTCAGCGCTTCGGCTGGACCTGAGGCGCCGGGATCGCCAGATGGACCACCAGCCCCGAAGGCTCCCAGGATTGGGTCAGTCTAGCCGCCATCTGCCGCGACAGCTGGGCTATCAGACGTGAGCCGAAACCGGGCTTCAGCGGCGCGGTCACCGCCGGTCCGCCGCTTTCGCGCCATGTCAGAGCGATGGCCCCGTCCTTGCCGAGCGTCCAGGTCAGGGTCACCTGGCCCCGAGGCGTCGACAGCCCGCCATACTTGCTGGCGTTGGTGGCCAGTTCATGGATCAGCATGCTGACCGGCTGGGTCTGCTCGGGGGTCAGCCGCACTGTCGGCCCTTCGAGGCTGTAACGATCGGGTGTCGCCAGGGCCGTCATCGCCTCGTCGACCAGTTCCCGCAGCGGCGCGCCTTCCCAGCGTCGGTCGGCCAGCGCCCCCTGGGCCCGCGCCAGCGCATTGACCCGCCCGAACACCGCCTCCTTGTAGCTCTCCAGGTCGGGGGCGTCGGTCAGCCGCACGATGGCCTGGACCACGGCCAGGGCGTTGCGGCTGCGGTGGTCGACCTCGCGGGCCAGCAACTCGCGCGCCTGTTCGGCCCGCCGCCGCTCGGTGATGTCGTGCAACGACACGCCGATACCGCCGTCGATCATCGGGGTGATACGGATCTCGACCCAGCGGTCCGGCCGCCAGCGTGACGGACTTTCGAAGGCGGCGCCCTTGCGGCCATCCATGGCCCGCTTGCAGACGGCCTCGAACGGCGTGCCGATGCCCTGCGGGAAGACCTCCCACATGTTCTGGCCGAGCACCTGGTCACGGGTGACGCCGAAGTACTGCTCGGCCGCGCCGTTGAAGATGGTGAAGATCCACTCCGGGCTGACGGCGTAGAAGGCGTCGGAGATGGACTCCAGGACGGCTTCCAGGCGCGGGTCTGGCGGGAGGATGGACAGGGTGGACGCTCCGGACTTGTGGAGAGCCTACCGGGAATGCGCCGGGGCGTCACCGGGTTGCTCTGGCGGCGGCGACTGAGGCGGCGCCTACTGGGTTCGTCTGGTCGTCCGGAGACCGCCGGTTCGGGCGAGCTCTATGATCTGGTCGCGCAAGGCTTTCACCAGATTGCCCGGCAGGAAGCCGAACGCGACCTCCTCGCGGCCTTGGCGAACCGGACGCAAATCGACGCCCGGCCAGATGAAGCTGTTCAGGTCCGAGGCAATGGCCCAGGATCTCGCAGCATCGAGGCCCAGGCGCGCTTTGGAGGCGGCGGGCAGTTCGAAGGCATTCGCGGCTTCAGACGCGGTGGGCGGGCTGTGGGTGATCGGGGCAACCGTCACGAAGGTTTGCCCTTCCCGGACTTCGGTGGCGACAACGATGACGCATGGCCTGTCCTTGCGGCCCTCCTCGAGGCCGGCTCTGGCTTCATCGCGCCAGAGATAGGCGTAGCTGACCACAAGGCCAACCCGCGGCTCGGGGATGATCATCTACGGCGATCAGGGCTGGTATTCGTGGTTGAACGCCATGGCTTCAGGAGCGATTTCAGCCTTCTCCAAGGCCTCGATCTCGGCCTCGTTCAACTCCTGGGGATGCAGCGCCCGGCGATCCAGGGTCTTCAACCGGCGATACTCTTCGGCCGACATCAGGACGAGGCTTTCGCGGCCGTGATTTGTGATCACCACCGGGTTCTTCATCGCCTTTTCCCGATAGAGCCCGAAGGCCTTCTGCAGCTCGGCGGACGTGACATGGGTATCGCTCATCGGAAGCCTCCAGCCAGCAACATAGTCCTTATTATCCGGATTATCCAGGATTTCGCAGGGTTGCTACGCCCGCAGCCGATACCCCGTCTTGAAGATCCACCAGATGGCCGCCAGGCAGACCGCCATGAACGCCAGCGTCGCGGCGATACTCACCCCC
>JANPKF010000027.1:0-7773 GCA_031425895.1 Caulobacteraceae bacterium
GGCCTGACCTGCGCCTTCTATCTGGCCAGCGCGGGGCTGAAGGTCACCGTTCTGGAGAAGCGCACCGTGGTCGGCGGCGCAGCGGTGACCGAGGAGTTCCATCCGGGCTTCCGCAACAGCGTAGCGGCCTACACCGTCAGCCTGCTCAATCCTAAGGTCATCAGCGACCTGGACCTCACCCGGCACGGGCTGAAGGTGGTCGAGCGCAAGGCCGCCAACTTCCTTCCCGTGAGCGATACCGACAGTCTGGTCACCGGCGAGGGCCGGACCCATGCCGAGGTGGCGCGCTTCTCTGCCAAGGATGCGGCGAACCTGGACGCCTACAACGACCGGCTGGACCGTATCGCCGATGTGCTGCGCGACATCGTCTTGCAGACGCCCCCCGACATGGTCGAGGGCGGTTGGCTGCAGGCCTTGCCGGAGCTTCTGAAAAGCGCCTCGCTCGGCAAGATGGTTTCGAGCCTGGACACGACGGCGCGTCGGGACCTGCTGGCGCTGTTCTCGCAATCTGCGGGGGACTGGCTGGATGGCTGGTTCGAGAGCGATCCGATCAAGGCGGTACTGGGCTTCGACGGCATCGTCGGCAACTTCGCCAGCCCCTACACGCCGGGCTCCGCCTATGTGCTGCTGCACCACGTCTTTGGCGAGGTGAACGGCAAGAAGGGCGCCTGGGGCCATGCCATCGGCGGCATGGGAGCGATCAGCCAGGCCATCGCCTCGGCGGCGCGGGAGAAGGGCGTCGAGATTCGCACCGGCGTCGGGGTGGCCGAGGTTCTGGTCGAGAATGGCCGGGCGGTTGGCGTCGTCACCGACAGCGGCGAGACCCTGCGGGCGCGGGCGGTGGTGTCCAACATCCACCCCAAGCTGCTGTACCAGCGTCTGCTCGACCCGGCCCTGTTGCCGGGCGATTTCAACGAGCGGATCGAGCGGTATCGTTCCGGCTCCGGGACGTTCCGGATGAACGTCGCGCTGAGCGAACTGCCGAAGTTTACCTGCCGGCCGGACGCGGGCGATCACATGACGGCCGGCATCATCATGGCGCCGAGCCTGGCCTATATGGAGAAGGCCTATTTCGACGCGCGGCAGACCGGATGGTCGAAGGAGCCGATCGTCGAGGTGCTGATCCCCTCGACACTGGACGACAGTCTGGCGCCGGCGGGTCAGCATGTGGCCAGCCTGTTCTGCCAGCATGTCGAGCCCGTGTTGTCCGGCGGCCGGTCGTGGGACAATCACCGCGAAGAGGTGGCCGACGTCATGATCGACACGGTCGACAAATGGGCGCCGGGGTTCAAGGCCTCGGTCCTGGGCCGGCAGATCAAGAGCCCGCTCGACCTGGAGCGTGACTTCGGCCTGGTCGGCGGCGATATCTTCCATGGCACGCTGGGGCTGGACCAGCTGTTCTCGGCGCGGCCGGTGCTCGGGCACGGGGCGCACCGGGGTCCGCTCAAGGGGCTCTACATGTGCGGTGCGGGCACGCACCCGGGCGGCGGGGTGACGGGTGCGCCGGGGCACAATGCAGCGCGGGAAATCCTCAAGGACGCCCGCAAGCGAGCGTTCTAGGGCTTTGCAAGGTTCGGCGATCACGCTAGCGTTCACGCCATGAAGACCGGCGCCCCTCGCTACGTATGAAGCTCCTGAACTGATCAGGCTCGACGCCGCGCGCGCGGCAGATGGGCGGCCAGGCCGCCAGACTTCATCCGGACTTCCTCTCATGACCTCGACCACTCCCGCCAAAGCCCCGGATTGGGCCGCCCGTTTCAGCGACCGCATGGCCCGTGTCCGCGCCAGCGAGATCCGCGAACTGCTCAAGCTGCTGGATCAACCCGACATCCTGTCCTTCGCCGGCGGCATTCCCGACCCGGACCTGTTCCCGATCGAGCGGATCGAAGCCGCCTACCAGGCGGTGCTGGCCGATCCGGCGCAGGCGCGGCAGGCGCTGCAGTATTCGGTCAGCGAGGGCTATCTGCCGGTGCGCCAGTGGATCGCCGAGCGGATGACGCGGGACGGCATGCCGTGCGGGCCGCAGAACGTCATGCTGACGGCCGGGTCTCAGCAGGGGCTGGATCTGCTGGGCAAGCTCCTCTTGAGCAGCGGCGATACGGTGATGACGGCGCGGCCGACCTATCTGGGGGCCTTGCAGGCCTTCAACGGCTACCAGCCGGAATACATGGACCTGCCCGAAGGTGCGCTGAGCGGGGAGGCCGACAAGGTGCTGGCGGCGCGGCGACCGGCGGTGGGCTACTTCGTGCCCGACTTCGCCAATCCGACCGGCGCCAGCCTGACCCTGGCGGAGCGGCAGGCCCTGCTCGATCTGGCGGGCCGGCTCGAGATGACCCTGATCGAGGATGCCGCCTATCGCGAGCTGCGTTTCGCCGGCGAGCCGCTGCCGACCTTGCTGGCCCTGGATATCGCCCGCAGCGGATCCATCGAGGCGGCGCGGACCCTCTATTGCGGCACCTTCTCCAAGACGCTGTCGCCGGCCTTGCGGATCGGCTGGATCGCCGGCCCCGCGGTGGTCATCGAAAAGCTGGTGCTGCTGAAACAAGGCGCCGACCTGCATGTCTCGACGATCAACCAGATGGTCACCGAGCGGGTGGTCGCTGAAGGCTATGACCAGCATCTGGGCCGGCTGCGGGACGCCTATGCGGCCAAGCGCGAGACCCTGCTGTCGGCGCTGGACCGCCACATGCCGGCCGGCGTCACCTGGACACCGCCGGAGGGTGGGATGTTCGTCTGGCTGACCCTCCCCGAATGGATGGACGGCAAGGCGCTGCTCGAACGGGCGCTGGCCGAGGAGCGGGTCGCCTTCGTGCCGGGCGCGCCCTTCTTCGCCGAGGTGGCGTCGGACAACTGCATCCGGCTCAGCTACTCCCTGCCCAACGACGCCGACCTTGAGGAAGGCGTGCGGCGGCTGGGGCGGCTGATCGGGCGTTGCGAAGAATCCGCCCGGCCTTCCGCCACGACAGTCTTTTCCTGACCGTCCCATCCAGTATCGTCCCCGCCATGCCGCGTCAGACGGCTTGAGGGAGATGCATCATGCGCGCCGTGGTTCGCCGTTCGGGACAGCTTGTCTGTGACGAGATCACCCAGCCGACGCCGGGACCCGGCCAGACGCTGGTGAAGACGCTGCTGTGCGGCATCTGCGGGTCGGACCTGCATGCGCTGCACTACCTCGACCATATGGTGGCGCTTGCCAAAAAGGCCGGTGGAAGTGACCGGATGAACCCGGCGGCGGACATGGTGTTCGGCCATGAGTTCGTGGCCGAGGTGATCGAGCACGGGTCGGCCGGCGGGCGGTTCAAGGCCGGGACGCGGGTCGTCAGCGTGCCGATGACCTTCGGCCCGCAGGGGTTCGAGGCCGTCGGCTATTCCAACAATTTCCCGGGCGGGTTCGCGGAGTACATGGCCCTGACAGAGGCCATGTTGCTGGAGGTGCCCAATGGTCTGGCTACTGATCTGGCGGCGTTGACCGAGCCGATGGCGGTGGGCGCCCATGCGGTGGAGCAGGCCGACCTGCAGCCCGGCAGCGCCTCGCTGGTGCTTGGCTGTGGGCCGGTTGGCCTGGCGGTGATCGCGGCGCTCAAGCTGCGTGGGCACGGGCCGATCATCGCGGCCGACTTCTCGCCGGCCCGGCGACGGCTCGCGGAAAAGCTTGGGGCCGACGTGGTGGTCGATCCGGCCGAAGGCAGCCCGCACCTCAAGTGGGCCGACTTCGGCGTGCCGTCGTCGATGATGGAGCACGCCATGGCCAGGATGTCCGGCCAGCTGAAGGGGCGGTCGATCGTGTTCGAATGCGTCGGGGCGCCCGGCATCCTGCAGGGCATCATCGAGGGCTGTCCGCCGGGATCGCAGATCCTGGTCGCCGGGGTCTGCATGGAGCCGGACAGTTTCGAACCCTCGCTGTGCATCAACAAGCAGCTCGATCTGAAGTTCGTGCTTGGCTACACGCCCGAGGAGTTCGCCGCGACCCTGCATGATATCGCCGAGGGGCGGCTGGACGTGGCGCCGCTGATCACCGGGACCGTCGGTCTGTCGGGCGTCGCGCAGGCGTTCAGCGATCTCAAGGACCCCGAGGCGCATGTGAAGATCCTGGTGAACCCCTCGCTCAACTGATCAGGCGTTTGCCGCCACCGCCTCCGCCACCCGGGCCCGGTACAAGGCCGCGAGCAGGTCGGTCTGTGTCACCATGCCGACGACCTTTCGGTCTTCGCCGAGGATCATGACCTCGCGCCATTCGCCATGGGAGAGGACGGGCAGCAGTTCGTCGATGGCGGTGGTCGCGCCGGCCGTGGGTGGGTCTTTCTCCATAGCGTCAACGACAGGACCGTCGCCGCCGGCCAAGAGGATTGCGCGCGTGATCAGGCCGAGCAGGCGGCCTTCGGCGTCGAGCACCGGGGCTGAGCGGAAGTCGTGGCCGGCCAGCAGGGCGCGCGCCTCGGCCTGGGTTGCGTCCGGGCCGGCGCTGACGATGTGGCGGGACATGATGTCGGCGCAGGATATGGCCCCGTGCAGGCGGCGATGGGCCTGGACCTCGACCTGGCGGAAAAGGGCGTCGAGGTCTTCGCGGGAGACGTCGAGCAACTCGCCGTAGTGACGCAGGGCGGCGTCGATGTCGGCCAGGGTGAAGCCGACGCGGGCGTCAGGAGCGGGATCGTCCGTGCGGTGCGGGGCCGGCGGAAGGGCGTGGGCGATGTGCGGGTAGGAGCGGCCCGACAGGGTATTGAAGACCAAGGCCACGGCCAGCAGCAGGAACGAGTTGAGAGCCACCGGCACGAGCACGAAGCTGTAGCCGGCGGCGAGCACGACGGGGCCGCCGACAGCGGTGGTCAGGGCGACGGCGCCGCCGGGCGGGTGCAGGCAGCGGCAGAGGCTCATCAGCAGGATGGCGCTTGCCACCGCGGCGGCGGCGGCCAGGGTCGGGTCCGCGATCAGCTTGACGCAGGTGACCCCTGCAAGCCCGGAGATGATGTTGCCGCCGATGATCGACCAGGGCTGGGCGAGCGGGCTGGCGGGCACGGCGAACAGCAGCACGGCGCTGGCCCCCATAGGCGCGATCAGCAGCGGCAGGGCGCCGGCGTCCGGAATGGCCAGGTGTGTGACGAAGCCGGTGACGGCGATACCGATAAGGGCGCCGGCGAAGGCTTTCAGGCGCTCGCTGAGTGGCTGGGCGGCTGCCCGGGGGAGAAATCTGCGGAGGTAGGCGAGCATCGTGCTGGTTTCCTGCGCAGAGGTGTCCGGGAATCCAGGCCGATCTCGGCTGCAGCCTTATCGAAGCGACCTACCATTATATCACGCTGCCGGGCAGCAAGGGAGCAAACCGGCCGGCGTGCAATTGAATTCATTGAGGAACTGTAGGTCCGGCTGTAGTTCGAGGCTCGGGGTTTGTAGGTCCGGGTGTAGGTCGGAGCGTAGGTCGAGTGTCTGCGAATGTAGCCCGGTTTGTGCTTGCCGGAGGCTACTGGTCCGGCGGCTGCGCAAGGCGCTCAAAATGGGGCAAAAACGTTATGTCTAGACATATTCATGTTCCGAACAGCGCTTCGTGGCGCGCCGCGATGGTCGGCCAGAGGGACGCCGCCTCCGGGAGGTCGAGCGCGAAATCGGCCTTCAGGGTGGCGACGTAGTCGTCGGCGTCGGCAATCAGGCGGTCGATGGTTTCGGTCGCCGTCAGGGTTCGGAGGGTGCGGCCGCGCATCAGCAGGAGGCGGTCCGGACGATGGCGCTGGACGACGGCGTTCTGGACGAAGCCGGAGGCGGGGTCGGACTGCAGCCACTGGCAGCGGTCGGCCATGGCGGCCTCATCGGCGGGGGCGTTTCGGAAGTCGAAGCTGGGGGCGCCGCCGGCCGGGTGGTTGTGCAGGCGCCACCAGCCGTCGGCCATGGCCTCGAGCCGGTAGGGAAACAGGCCGCCGTCGATGGGGCCGGCGACGATGGGGTAGGGGTCCAGCGGGCCGTCGCCAAAGCCGACGTCGGCCAGCCAGGGGCCTTCGGGCAGGTCGACGCGGAGGATCAGGTGGTTGCTGACGGCGATGTCGCCGTCCTGCTCGCGGCGGACGCCGGCCATCATGCGGGTGACCGAAAAGCCGATCTCGGAGAGAGCCCAGCCAAGGACGCCGTTCATCTCGTAGCACCAACCGCCTCGCCGGCGGGTGACGATCTTGTCAAAGGCGGCGGCCGGGTCGGTGATCACCGGGCGCCCCAGCTGAACGTCGAGGTTCTCGTAGGGGATGGCGAAATGGTGGGCGCGATGGATGGCGCGCAGGGTGGCCAGGTCCGGGGCGACGGAGCCGGCGTGGCCAATGCGGTCGAGATAGGCGGCGAGGTTCATGAGGGGAGGTTAGGCGAGTCGAGCCGGCTATGGGGACCGGTTCGGCGCGGAGCGCCGTACCTGTCCCCGATGCAGCGCCGCGGGCGGCTCCGGCCGGGATGCAGACGTTGGCGCTCCGGCGTCTGGAGCGCACTTGAACGGACGGCCGGCGCTGATCGGGGACTGGTACGCCGCGTTGCGGCGAACCAGTCCCCGGCGGGGGCGTCGCTGCCTATTCCGGCTTCTTGCCCATGCCCATGGCTTCGAGAATCTCGGGGCGGATGTTGTCGGTGCCCTTTTCCTGGATGTGCTGGGCGACCCGCATGCCGACGGCGGCCATGGCCTCGCCGATGAAGCGCGGGCGGTTCTCGGCGGCCCATTGGAGGGAGGCTTCGCGGTTCTCGTTGAGGCCCTGGAACTTCGGCGCGACGTAGCGGGCCAGCAGTTCGTAGGACTTCTTCTTGGCCTCCCAGGGGGCCCAGTTGTGGTCCATGCAGAGGAAGGCGCCGAAGCCGCCGGACTGGGCCTGGAGCCGCTCGATCTGGGCGATGGCGTCCTCGGGCGTGCCGATGACGGCCATGCCGGAGGCGATCAGGGCGTCGACGGGGTCGGTCCCGTCCTGCGGGTCCAGCGGCAGGGCGGCGACTTCGCGGAAGTAGTAGAGCCAGTCTTCAAGGCCGAAGCGGACGTCGGCCCGGGCCTGTTCGCGGGTTTCGGCGATGTGGACGGGGCCGACGAGGCGCCACTTGTCGCGGTCCATCGTGTTGCCGCTGTCCCTGGCGGAGTCCTCGGCGATGGCCCAGTTGGAGGCCAGGGCGTTGAAGCCGCCCGATTGAGTGGCGCCGATGCTGAGCAGGCCGACGCCATGCTTGCCGGCCGCCTTGGCGCCGGTCGGGGAGACCTGGCTGGCGACGCAGATCTCGACGCTCGGGCGCGAATAGGGGGTCATCTGCAGGCGGGCTTCGTTGAGCTCGAACCAGTCGGTCTTGCAGGTCACCTGCTCACCGCGCAGCAGAGGGACGAGGACGTCGATGGCCTGGTCCATGCGGTCGCGCTGGGCGCTGACGGGGATCCCCATCATGAAGGCGTCGGAGGGCAGGGCGCCGGGGCCAACCCCGAACATCACCCGGCCGCGGGTGATGTGGTCGAGCTGGTTGATGCGGTCGGCCAGCATCAGGGGGTGGTGGTAGGGGAGCGACGAGACGCCCGTACCGAGGCGGATGTGCCTGGTGCGCTCGGCGGCGGTGGCGATGAAGAGTTCAGGGCTGGCGATCAGTTCATAGCCGGCCGAATGGTGCTCGCCGATCCAGGCTTCGTCGAAACCGAGGCGGTCCATGTGCTGGACCAACTCCAGGTCGCGTTCGATGGCGAGCGTGGGGTTCTCGCGCAGCGGATGGAAGGGAGCGATGAAGGCGCCGAAGCGCAGGTTGGGGCCGGCCATGGTGGTTTCTTCCCGAAGTCTCTTTGTG
>JANPKF010000028.1:0-6125 GCA_031425895.1 Caulobacteraceae bacterium
CGGTGCTGGAGTTCGGCTGCATCATCGACGGCGTCCGCATCAACGGCGTCGACATGATCTGGTGGAACGAGGCCGGCCTGATCACCCGCTTCAAGGTCATGGTCCGGCCGCTGAAGGCCATCAACATGCTGCACCAGAAGATGGGCGAGATGCTCATGAAGCTGGCGGGCTGATTTGCCATAAGGCTTGTCGGCTCCCGGGCGTCGGAATGGCGTGCGCCGGGCTGCCGTTTGTCGCCCGGTTGTTCCCTGGTTGTCGCCTTGATGGGCTGTTGTTGGCGTTCAAAAGCGCTGTAAATTCAACAGGCAAGATCGCAATCCCGCCTCGACCTCGCTCAATTCTGCTATAATGGACTCCCGCTTCGGTAAGCCCGGCTTTCCAGACCGTGCGCCTGGCGCTAGCGTTCACCCATGAAAACCTCCCGCCTGCTGCCCGTTCTGGCCTTCGCCGCCCTCGCCGCCGCCTGCGGCCAGCCCTCCGAGGAGAGCACGCCCGCCGCGCCGGCTGCGCCGGCCGCGCCTACGGCGACCGCCGACCCCGCCCCGCCGGCGACGCCCGCCGCCGCCACCGGCGCGGTCGCCCTCGACCAGGAAGGCTTGCGCCTGGTGTCCGAGACCGGCTCCACCCGCCTGGTCGCCTTCGAAACCCCCACCGCCGACGCCGTCGCGGCCTTGAGCAGCGTGCTGGGCAATCCGGCCGACCGCTCGACCAACAGCGAATGCGGCGCCGGCCCCACAGAATTCGTCAGCTGGTCGAACGACCTCGACGCCCTCTTCCTCGATGGCAAGTTCGCCGGCTGGAGCGCCGGCCAGGGCAGCGGCGGCAAGGTCACGACCATGGACGGCATCGGCGTCGGCTCGACCCGTCAGCAGCTCACCGAATCCTTCGGCGACCTCAAGGTCGAGGAGAGCACCCTCGGCATCGAGTTCAACGCCGGCGTCATCTCCGGCATCCTCGACAAGGACGGCCCGGCCGGGAAGGTCGAGACGATCTGGGGCGGGACCAGCTGCGTGTTCCGATAATTTTACCCGGTAATTATTGACGGCGGTTTTTGCCCGGTCTAAATGGCCGGCATGAAACCCGACCGCAAACAGCTCGTCCGCGACTTCAAGGAGCGCAAGGTGGCCGCCGGCGCTTTCGCCGTCCGCTGCGCGCCCTCCGGCCAGGTCTGGGTGGATGTCTCCCCCAACCTGCACAATCGCCAGAACGGCCTGTGGTTCTCCCTGCGCCTGGGCAGCCATCCCAACCGGGCGCTGGTCCAGGCCTGGAAGGACCATGGCGAAGCCGCCTTCACCTACGAGGTCGTCGAGGAACTGCCCGACGCCGAGCGCTCCCAGTGGGAGATGACCAATGCCCTGAAGGACCTCTCCGCCAGATGGCGCGAGGCCCTGAGCGCGGAGAAACTGACCGGATGACCGCCACCTACAGCCTGTTCGAAGGCCATCACCGCCTGGCCCAGGGCGAGATGACCGCCCTGGCCGCCGTCGCCCGCGCCTCGCTGGCGCGCGACCCCAACATCAGCTTCCGGGTCTTCGACGACACCACTGGCGAGCGGGTCGCGCTGGACCTCGAGCCGCCGGCCCGCAAGTCGGCCGGGCGGCCCAAGCTCGGTGTCGTCACCCGGGAGGTCGGCCTGCTGCCCCGCCACTGGGACTGGCTCAGCCAGCAGCAAGGCGGCCCCTCGGCCGCCCTGCGCCGCCTGGTCGAGATCGCCCGCCGAGACCCGGCCACGGTCCGCAAGGACGAACTCAACGCCGCCTACCGCTTCGTCGGGGACATCGCCGGCGACCTGGCGGGATTCGAGGAGGCCAGCCGCACCCTGTTCAACGATGATCGCGAGGGCTTCCTGGCCAACACCGAAGGCTGGCCCACCGATGTGCGCGGCCAGGCGCTCAGGATGCTCGGCTGGACCTGATCCAGGCCAGCGCCGCCGCCATCTCCGGGTCTTCCCCCCGGGCCAGGGCGACGGCGCTGCGCCGAACAGCGATGTCGGGCGCCAGGCCCGAATCCGGCTGCGGCGTTCTTGGCAGGGTGGCGACCAGCGGCACGTCCGCCTCCAGCCCACTGTTGGGCAGCTTGAGAAAGAAGAAGCCGCTGCCGTTGATGCCCCGCAGATTGCCGCCCGTGGTCTGGCCGATCAGTCGGCCCCGGCCGGAAGTCTTCACCGTCAGGGCGAACTGGAAGGTCGCCGAGCTGTTGGTCGCCGAGGTCAGCACCGCCACCGGCCCGCCGAACCGCCGCCCGGCCGGCGCGATGACATCCCCGTCGGGGCCGTCGTCAAACCGGGTCATCCGGTAGAAGCCCCGGTTGTCCGGCCCAGTGGCTTCCTGGCCCCAGTCGTAAAAGCTGCTGTCCCAGGTCGACAGGTAGGGCTTCAGATCGTCAGGGGCGGTGCGATAGCGGGTGTAGCGGTCATAGGCCGGCTTCTTCAGGTCGCGCTCGATCAATCGGGCCAGCACCCGGTCGCCGCAGTCCATGCCGCCTTCGTTGTCGCGGATATCGACCACCAGCCCCCGCGCACCCTCGTCGACCAGCCGGTCCATGGCCGTATCGATGAAGCCACGCCAGTTGAACTTGTCCCCATAGAGGCCCCAGGTCGTCATGGTCAGCACGCCGATCCCGTCCCGGATCTCGAACAGGAAAGGGGTTTGCGGCTTCACCGCCCCGCGTGGCTCGCCTTCTTTCAGACAGACGACCTCGATCCGTCGCTCGGCCCCGCCCGGCAGGGCCGTCCGCAACACTGCCGTCGGGCCCGCCTTCCAGAGGAGCGGCCTGTACAGGTCGAAGGCGGCGAAGCGGTCGTATCCGTTCAGAGCCATGTTGGCCGCCCGCTTGCCGTCGTTGCCGCCATCCGCTCGCGCCAACGGCAGAAGCCTTTGCAGCATCTCGCGGCAGGGGACGCCATCAATGGACAGGACACGCAGACCCCGAACGAGGCGGCTGTCGACCGAGCCGGTGATCACCATCTCGCCGTCTATCCATTGGAAGGTGAAGGGCAGGCGGTCCTGGCCGCCGAAAAGGGCCGTCTTTGTCGCGTTCGGCTGGTTCGAGGGGTTGGGATAGCTGTGCCCACAGCGCACGGCCGCCGTCAGCCGCGTCAGGGCGAGGAAGGCTTCGCCCTGACTGCTCGCCGACCCCAGCTCGCGCTCCAGCCGGTCGAACCGGGCGCTCATCCGGCCGGGCGTGTTGTAGCGGTAGAGGCCTGGATGCAGGGCCTCATAGGCCCGGCGCAGGATCTGGCCGTCCTCCCTCCAGGCCGAGGCGGAGAAGGCGGGCAGGGGGGCGGCGAGGGCGAGGCCTCCGGTTAGAAGCGAGCGGCGGTCGAGCATCTGGGTCTCCATTGAGCGGCGTCGACTCACCGTGGCCGGCTGAGGCGTTCGCCGCGCCTCAGCTTCCGGAATCGGCCGAAGATTCATGATCTGAGACCCGCCAGGCGCTGGGGGCCATGCCGTATCGCTGGCGGAAAGCGCGGTTGAAACTGGCCTTGGAACTGAAGCCGGCGTCGAAGGCCAGGGTCAGCAGATCCGCCTTGGCCCCGGCCCGCAGCGCCGCCGCGACCATCTCGGCCCGCAGGCCGTTGATCGCCTCGGAGAAGTTACGCCCCAGCCCTTCGTTGAAGGCGCGCGACAGATGGCTGGTGTTGGTGCCCAGCAGCCCAGCCAGATCGGGCAGGGTCAGCCCCGGCTCGGCGGCCCAGCCGACGTCCCTCGTCTGCGCCAGCCAGGCCTCGCCTTGGGCTCGCCAGTCGCGGGTCCGGCTGGCTGGCGGCGATGTTTGGGTCGACAGGGCCGGGAAGGCGCGGCCGGCATTGCGCCAGCCCTCGAGGCCGAGGAAGGCGGCAAAGGCGCAGAGCGCCAGATAGTAGGGATAGACGTCGAAGTAGTTGAACGGCCCGAGCAGCCGCTCGGCGATCTCGAACAGCAGTCGGAGCGCCGCCACAGTCGCCAGAGCGGCCAGGACATTGTGCATGGCCCCGGCCGCGAACAGGCCGTCGTCGCTGCGGTTCGCAGCCAGCCAGGCGCGATAGCGGGCCAGCAGCTTCAGGCCCAGCAGGCTGTAGGCGATCAGTGAGGCCAGAGCGGCGATAGACAGCGCCGGGTCGATCCACTGCTCATCGACCCCGTTGGCCCAGGCCGACTTGAGGTCCATAGGCAGGAGGAAACAGGTTGTCTGGTAAGCGAACTGCACGCCCGCCGGCGCCAGGTGCCAACGGTCGAACCGCCCGCCCGTCAGGGCGGTGAGATAGGCGAGAATCAGCGGCCCCATGGCCAGCGGCAGTGCGAAGGGCGCGAAGGACAGCCAGGGCCAGGCGTCATAGGCCCCCGCATAGCCGATGACATAGGGCGTCAGCATGCCCGCCAGCACGACCAGAAGGGCGGCCAGCCAGCGGTTGGCCGGGCGGTTGAACGGTCCCTGTGTCAACAGCGCGGAATGCACCAGCGCCTGCAGGCCGAAGGCCAGCAGCAGGCAACTCATCCACCCCAGACGGATCGGCCCCAACTCCATGCGCGTTGATCTAGCGCGCGGCGTCGAAGGTCCAGCGTTGATGCGACGGCCGTCCGCCCTAGCTCCCCATCAAGAACAGGAGTTTCCCCATGAAGCGTCTCGCCGCCTCCGCCCTCGCGGTTACCCTTCTGGCCTCGCCGGCCTTCGCCCAGGCTCCGCAGCCCGCCAAGCCTGTTGATCTGGAGCGCTTCTACAGCGGCCAGTGGCTGGAGATCGGCCGCCTGCCCATGAGGCTGACGGATGGCTGCGTGGCCGGGGCGACCGCCTATTCCAAGGCCGATAAGGGCCGCATCGCCGTGCGGGACACCTGCCGCGACAAGACTCCCTCCGGCAAGGAGAAGGCCATCGAGGGCAAGGGCAAGATCGTCGACCCCGGCTCCAACGCCAAGCTCAAGGTCAGCTATCCCTTCTTCATCACCTGGGAATACTGGGTCCTCGACCACGCGGACGACTACAGCTGGTTCATCAGCGCTGATCCGAAGTTCGAAAAGCTGTGGATCTACACCCGCAAGGCCCCGACCAAGGCCGAACTCGACGGCCTGATCGCCCGCGCCAGAGCCCTCGGCTACGACACCAACAAGCTGGAATATCCCGAACCTCTGGTACAATAGTCAGCCGCTTCGATAGGCCGTCAGAACGGCTTGTATGCCCCGGCCACGGTCACGCGCACCGGTCGGCCAAGATGCAAAAGAAAGGCCCCGCCGTCCTGAGACGTCGGGGCCAATTCGTTTCAACCGTCGCTAAGCCTAGGCCTGAGCGCGGGCCGTGGTGTTCGGACCACGACCGCCACCGGGACGGAAGCGCTTGCGCTTCTTCGGCTTCTCGGCGCCATCAGCATTGGAGCGGGGGCCGGCGGGCGGGGCCGCCACGGCGCCTTCGACCATCGGGTCATAACCACCCGGACGCGAGGCGCGCGGGGCGTTGGCGAAGTGCTTGCCGGCCGAGTGCTCGTTGCGCTTGGCGGCCGGGCTGCGACCACGGGTGTCGCGGGGATCACGCTCGCGCGGGGCTTCCGGCGGTTGGGCGGCCTTGAAGGCGGCTTCCGAGGAGCCGAGTACGCGGTCGTTGCGCCGGTCCCAGCTGGGGATGGTCTGGCGGGTGACCTTCTGGATGTCCTTCAGGAGGTTGCGCTCGTCGTCGGCCACCAGGCTGATGGCCGAGCCATTGGCGCCGGCCCGGGCGGTGCGCCCGATCCGGTGGACATAGGCTTCCGGCACGTTGGGCAGTTCGTACTGGATGACGTGCGAAACGCCATCGACGTCGATGCCGCGGGCGGCGATGTCGGTCGCCACCAGGGCGCGGACGTCGCCGGCCTTGAAGGAGGCCAGGCTGCGCTCGCGTTGGCCCTGGCTCTTGTCGCCGTGGATGGCGGCGGCCTCGACACCGATGGTGCCCAGCTGCTTGGCCACGCGGTCGGCGCCGCGCTTGGTGCGGGTGAAGATCAGGACGCGCTTCATGGCGCCGTCGTCCATCAGTTCGGCGAGGAGTGCGCGCTTGCGGCCCGCCTCGATGAACAGGATCTTCTGGTCGATCTTCTCGACGGTGGTGGCCTGCGGGGTCACCGACACCTTGGCCGGGTTCTTGAGCAGTTCACCGGCCAGCTTGCCGATCTCGGTCGG
>JANPKF010000029.1:0-3060 GCA_031425895.1 Caulobacteraceae bacterium
GGCGGTCGATCGACCGGCTGACGCCGCCGGTCCCGAGCTGGCGCAGGCGACCGCAGTATGCGGAGGGGTATGATCCGCTGAACTATGATGGGCCGGATATCTGGTCTCGGGATTAGGCGCGGGGCGCGCTGACCGGCGGGAGGACGTGGGGACAGATTGAAATCGGCGATTTCAATGTGTCCCCTTTTCAGGCGTCGCGCAGGGCTTCGCAGGCGTTGGCCATCGCCGCTTCGTCGAGGTCGGCGGCGGCGCGTTCGGCGGCGGCGAAGGCGGCTTCCTGGCGGGGCAGATTGAACTGGGCGGCGAGGCCGGCGGCGGCGTGGGCGGCCTCGCGGGCGGCTGCCAGGCCGGTTGTGGGCCAGGCGAGGACGTCGGCGGCGCGTTGGCGCAGGACGACGTCCACCTCGGCGCGGACGGTGGCGGCGTCTTCGCCGAGAACAGCGTCAACTCCGTCGTCGCCGGCAAAGTCGGCGGCGAGGTGGGCCAGCTGGGCCGCGGTCAGGGGTTTGCGGGCCAGGCGGACAGGTTCGAGGCCTGTGAGGCGGCGGGCCAGGGGCTCGTCGACGGAGGCGCTGAGCATCAGGGCCGGGGTGGTGATCCCCTCCCCTCGCAAGGTGGCGAGCGCCTGGGGGCCGTCGAGGCCGGGCATGCGAACATCCATGATCAAGAGGTCGAAGGATCCGGCGCGCGCCGAGGCGAGGGCCGCCTGGCCATCCTCGACGGCGGTGACGATGTGGCCCTGGCGCTCAAGCAGGCGGGTTAGGGTGTCGCGGGACAGCTCGGTGTCTTCGGCCAGGAGGATGTTCAGAGCGCGTGCAACGCCCAGGCTGTGCAACGGGGTCGGCTCATCAAGGCGGCGGATGGGCAGGCTGAGGCGGAAGACGGCGCCGGGGCCGTCGGGGCGGTTGTCGCCGGTCAGGTCGCCGCCCATTCGGCGGGCGAGACGGCGGGAGAGGGAGAGGCCGAGGCCCGTGCCCTCGGAGCGGTCGGAAGCGTCGCCGCGCACGAAGGGCTGGAACAGGCGGGTCTGGTCGGCGCCGGTCAGGCCGGGGCCGTGGTCGAAGACTTCGAAGGTGAGGCCCGCGTCGGTGGCGGCGACGCGCAGGACGGTTTCGCCGTCGCCGTAGCGCATGGCGTTGGTCAGCAGGTTGCGGACGATCTGGCTGATGC
This sequence comes from Caulobacteraceae bacterium, assembly GCA_031425895.1. GTDB lineage: Bacteria > Pseudomonadota > Alphaproteobacteria > Caulobacterales > Caulobacteraceae > Caulobacter. The sequence continues at coordinate 1,171 of JANPKF010000029.1, forward strand.
GGCCGGCGTCGCCGAGGGCGGCCAAGGCGACGTCGCCGTCCGTTTCCAGCCGCAGGGGGCGGTCGCGGCGAGCGGCGTCGGCCGCGGCCAGTTGCAGTTCGGTCTGGGCGAGGCGCACAGGTGCGAATTCCGCCTCGACTATGGCCACGCGTTCAGCCTCGACGGCGCCCAGTTCGGTGAGATCGTCGACAACGGCGCTCAGGGAGCCGAAGGCCTCGCGCAGGCGGGTGACGTCGAGGGTGGCGGGGTCGTCGACAGCGAGGTCGAGCAGGCCCTGGATGCCCTGCATCGGGGTGCGAAGCTCGTGGGCGGCGCCGGCCAGCAGGCGAGTCTTGGCGCGGCTGGCGCGGCCTGCATCCGCGCCGGTTTCGCCTGCGTTCGCGGAGGGTTCGGAGGAATCCCCCTGCGCCCGCAGGGCCCCGGTGGAAGAGGCCTCGTCCAGCATGGCGTGGGCGCCGAGGGTGCGCCAGGCGGTCTGGCCTGCGGCGGCGAAGCGGGCGGCGAGGTCGGGGCGACCGGCCTGCTCGGCTGCCGAACGCGCCGCGACGGCGACGACGCCCTGTTCCAGCGGGAAGCCCGACCGGGCGGCGGCGACGAGGGCCGCCTCGTAGGTGGTCATGGCGGCGGCGGTGCGGCCCCTGCGCAGCTGGCGCTCGGCCTTGAGGGCGAGGGCGCGGTGGGCGTAGCTGACGGGGCTGAAGCGGGCGCAGCGGTCGACGACGAAGGTTTCCCACTGACGGGTCGGCATCCCCAGCCGGGCCCGGGCCAGGCCGCAGTGAAAGGCCCAGATGGCGGTGACCGGATGGTGCTTGAGGCTGTCGAAACGCGGCCCCATGCGGGTCCAGACCGAGAGGGTGGTCTCCCAGGCGCCGAAGGCGTTGGCCAGCAGGGCCTCGAAGGTCATGCAGGCCATGGCGACCCGCTCGAGTTCGGGGCCGCAGGATTGTTCGAAGGCGGGGCTGTCGAAGATGTCGCCGGCAAGACGCCAGGGCTCGGGGCCGCCCTCGGCGAGGTTCAGGGCCATCTGGGCCAGGGCGTCGATCAGCGGCTCGGTCGCCTGGTCCTGAAAGCGAGCGGCGTTGGCCTTGCACTCAGCCAGCAGGCGGCGGTGGTCGACCAGGGTGACGGGCATGCGCATCGAGGCCAGGGCCCGGTCGCGGTTGGCGTAGGCGGCGACGCCGAGATCGCCCTCGGCCAAGGCCATGGCCTGCAGGCGGGTGGCCTCCTGCATCTGGCGGGGGGCGTCGATGGTCAGGCCGAGGCCGAACTGCAGGGCCAGCTGCATGGCGGCGGCGGCCAGCGGGTCGTCCCGGAAGCCGTCCGCGGGGCCCAGCCGGGCGAAGGCGGCCTCGCCCCAGCGGCTGGCGGCCTGCCAGTCGCCGGTCAGGCAGGACAGCATGCAGCGCAGGGCGGCCGCGTAGGGCCCGCCGCGCAGGGACGGGTGGGCGGCGGAACGGGCGGCCATGACGACGGCGATGGCGGGCTCGCGCTCGAAGGCGATCGCGCCGATGGTGTTGAGCAGGCGGTAGCCGGCGGCGTCGCCCGCCCTGGCCTGGCGATGGTCCGGGGGTGTGTCGGGCGTCAGGCGCAGGCTGACCAGGGCCGCCAGGATGGCCGGCAGCGAGGCCTTGTCCGGGGCCAGCAGGCCGAAGCGGCGAACGGCGGCGCGGCCGATCTGCAGGGCCTTGGCCTGGTCGCCGGACAGGCGGGCGGCGAAGACGGCGGTTTCGGCCGCCTCCAGCCGCTGGGCGTCGGTGTCGGCGCGGGCCTCCATCAGGAGCGCAAGCTCCTGACCGGCGGCCAGATCGCCCTCCTGCACAGCGGCGAGGCCGGCTTCGCGGGCGGCGGCGTAGCTGGACTGGTGGGCGGTCTCTTCCAGCGCCAGGGCGG
>JANPKF010000030.1:0-2727 GCA_031425895.1 Caulobacteraceae bacterium
CCAAGGACATGCTGATCCGCGGCGGGGAAAACATCTACTGCATCGAGGTCGAGAACGTTCTCTACGACCACCCGGCGGTGATGGACGCGGCCCTCGTCGGCATCCCGCACAAGCAGCTGGGTGAAGAGCCAGGCGCCGTGGTTACCCTCAAGCCCGGCAGCCATGCCACCGAGCAGGAACTGCGCGCCTTCGTCGCTGACCGGCTGGCGGCGTTCAAGGTGCCGGTTCGCATCGCCTTCTGGCACGAGACCCTGCCGCGCAACGCCAACGGCAAGATCATGAAGCCCGAGGTGAAGAAGATTCTCGAGGCGATGTCGTAGGAATCTGCCGCAGGTTTTCGGGAAAGCTTTTGGGTTCAACAGCTTAGGGCTCCTTTCAGGGGCGCCGCGGGTGTCCTTCGGGTGGACTTTTGGTCGCCCTTGGGTGGCCTTCCGGGTAGATTTTGGTGAGCTGCCGGTCGGTCTCGGGTCGCCGCGGCGGCGGAGCACGCGCGCTTATCGAAGCGGCTGACCATTATCCCATGGACTGGACCGTCACGCCTGCGCGCGACTAGTCTGGGGCCGAGGAGAGATCAGCCATGGTCCAGTCGAGCGCCCCCACCGTCGACGCCTTCATGCTGGAGGTCGGGCCCGATCGGCTCCCCTACATCCAGGCGTTGCGGGATGCCTGCCTGAAAGCGCTGCCCGGCTGGGAGGAGCGGATGGAGTACGGCATGCCGTTCTATGGACCCGCCGACGCGCCAGCCGTCGGGGTCGCCTTCAACAATCAGAAGCAGCACGTCGCCTTCTACGCCGGGCATTCAGCGATCGAGACGTTCAAGGCTGAACTCGGCGTGCCGGGCATCAGCTGCGGGAAGGGCTGTGTCCGCTACATGAACCCCAGGAAGATGGACTTCGCTGTTATCGAGGCGATGCTGAAGGACATTCACGCGAGACATCAGCCGATGTGCTGAACCTGTCGAGGTGTGGTCGGTCCAGGGCCCGACGCAAAACGCACGCAAGGCCCATTTTGTGTGGGTGACCCACTAGTAACCCGGTTCGGGTCAGGGCAAGGTCCGCCCCGCGCGGGGGAAAGCGCGTGAGGGGCCGGCTCCGGCGGAGTCGGCCCCTCGCCATTTCAGGCGCTGATCGGCGGCCTGCGTCCCGCCCACGGCCTTGCCGCCTCCAGCTGGTAGGCCAGTTCGAACAGCAGCTTCTCCTGGCCCATGCGAGCGCAGATCTGGCTGCCCACCGGCAGGCCGGCCTCGGTCCAGTACAGGGGTACGCTCATGGACGCGCCCCCGGCGACGTTGTGCAGCGGCGTGTAGCCGACGTAGTCGGTCAGACGCGCCGCCAGTTCCTCGAACGGCACATCACCGGTGACAAAGCCGAGCGGCACGGGCGGACTGGTCAGCACCGGCATCAGCACAACGTCGAACCTGGCGAACCAGGCGTCATAGGCGGCGGACGCGGCGGTCAGCCGGCCGATGACGGCCTCCAGGCTGCCGGGCGGCAGGGTGGCGATCAGCTGGGCCATGCCGAGGCTGAACGGTTCCAGCATGCTGGCGTCCGGCGTGCGGCCGGTGGCCCGGGCGACCGCCTGGACCAGCTCAGCGGCGCCGGCTGACCACAGGGTCAGAAAGTCCTGGCCGAAGCGGGCGCTGTCCACCGGCCAGTCGGTCGGTTCGACCCGGTGGCCAAGGTCCTCGAGCAGCCTGGCGGTGCTGTCGACGGCGGCGCGAACGTCCGGGTTGGGGTCCTTGCCGTTGCCGCTCCTGTAGAGCAGGCCGACCTTCAGTTTGCGGCGCAGAGGCGTGGTGACCAGGCCGACCGGGGGCAGGGCGCCGTCCTGGCGTTCGGTGGCGGCGAACAGGGCGGCGGAGTCGCGGACGGAGCGGGTGACGGCGTGGTTGACGCTGATATCGACGGCGCTCTTGCCGGGGTTGGGATCGATCAGCCGGCCTCGCGAGGGCTTCAGGCCGAAGAGGCCGCAGTTGCTGGCCGGAATGCGGATCGAGCCGCCGCCATCGCTGGCGTGGGCCATGGGGATCACCCCGCTGGCCACCGCGACAGCCGCGCCACCGGAGGAGCCACCGCTGCTGCGGCTCGGATCCCAGGGATTGCGGGTCGGGTTGTAGCCGATCGGCTCGGTGGTCGGCAGGAAGCCGTATTCCGGCGTCGCCGACTTGCCGAAGAAGACGAGGCCGGCGCGTTCGAAGGCGTCGATATAGACGTCCTGCTTGCTGGCCGGCGGGTGGCCCAGGGTCCAGCGTGAGCCGGACCGGGTGGGCATGCCGACGTAGTCGTCGAGGTCCTTGATCAGGAAGGGGACGCCGGCGAACGGTCCGGCCTGGCCGCCCTTTTTCGCCTTGTCGAGCGCGCGGTCGAAGTCCGAGTTGACGATGAAGTTCAGCTTCGGCTGCAGGGCCTCGCACCGACGGATGGTGGCGTCCATCAGTTCGCCGGCGCTGATCTCGCCCTTGCGCACCCGGCTGGCCCATTCGGTGGCGTCCGGTGTCCAGGGCCCGGCGTTGTTGGCCGGAACCGTGACCGGACTGTCTGTGGCGCAGGCGGCGGCGCCGAGCACGCCGACGCCGGCGGAAGCGGCCAGCAGGCCGCGGCGGGTAAGGTTGGTCATGGTTCGCCCCTGAGCTTCGTCCCCGTCCGGAGCGTCTGGTCGCGCCCCTGAACGCTGCACAGAGTGGCATAACGGGCTCACGGCGCAACCACGCGGATTGAGCAGGGCCCG
>JANPKF010000031.1:0-2277 GCA_031425895.1 Caulobacteraceae bacterium
CACGCGGGTCTTGGCGCCCTTGGTCGGCTTACCAGCCGGGGTCACCGGGTGGCGACCGCCGCTGGTGCGGCCTTCGCCGCCGCCGTGGGGGTGGTCGACCGGGTTCATGGCGACGCCGCGAACGTGCGGGCGGAAGCCCATGTGACGAACGCGACCAGCCTTGCCGAGGTTCTGGTTCATGTGGTCCGGATTGGACACCGAACCCACCGTGGCCATGCAGCTGTCCTGAACCATGCGCAGCTCGCCCGATTGCAGGCGGATCTGGGCGTAGCCGGCGTCACGACCGACCAACTGGGCGTAGGCGCCAGCCGAACGGGCGACCTGGCCGCCTTTTTCAGGCTTCAGCTCGACATTGTGGATGATCGTGCCGATCGGCAGACCGCTCAGGGGAGCGGCGTTGCCGGGCTTCACGTCGACCTTGGTCGAGGCGATGATCTCGTCACCGACCTTGAGGCGCTGCGGAGCCAGGATGTAGCTCAGCTCGCCGTCGGCGTACTTGATCAGGGCGATGAAAGCCGACCGGTTGGGGTCGTATTCCATGCGCTCGACGGTCGCGGGGACGTCCCACTTGCGGCGCTTGAAGTCCACGATGCGGTAGAGGCGCTTGGCGCCGCCGCCGCGGAAGCGGACGGCGATACGGCCACCGCCACCACGACCGCCCTTTTTGGTCAGACCCTCAACGAGGCTCTTTTCCGGGCGACCCTTGTGGAGTTCCGAGCGGTCAACCAGCACCAGCTGGCGACGCGACGGGGAAGTCGGTTTGAAATGCTTCAGAGCCATTTCTCTAGAGCCCCGTGGTGATGTCGATCGACTGGCCTTCGGCCAGGGTCACGATGGCTTTTTTGACGTCGTTGCGTCGGCCGATCCGACCACGGAAACGCTTGGTCTTGCCCTTGACGTTCAGGGTGTTGACCTTGGTGACCGTGACCTTGAACAGCGCTTCAACGGCGGCGGCGATTTCGTCCTTCGTCGCGGTGTCGGCGACGCGGAAAACCACCTTGTTCTGTTCCGACAGGATCGTGGCCTTCTCGGTGATCACCGGAGCCAGGATGGTGTCATAGTGACGAGCGGTAGCGGCCATTACGCAGCTTCCTTCTGATCGGAGAAGCGAGCCGAGATCGCCTCGATCGCCGCCTTGGTCAAAACCAGCTTCCGGCGGCGCAGGACGTCATAGACGTTCAGGCCGGCGTTCGGCAGGACATCGATGTTCGGAATGTTGCGGGCGGCCAGCTTAAAGTTGGCGTCCACTTCCGGACCGGCGATGACCAGGGCGTTGACCAGACCCAGCGAACCCAGGGTGGCGCGCAGGGCGGCCGTCTTGGCTTCGGTGAGGGTGACATTGTCGAGGATGACCAGCGACCCGTCCTTGGCTTTCGACGAAAGCGCGTGACGGAGAGCGAGAGCCCGGACCTTCTTGTTCATGTCGAACGCATGGCTGCGAACGACAGGACCGTGGGCCTTGGCGCCACCGACGAACTGCGCGGCACGGCGCGAACCGTGACGAGCGCCGCCGGTGCCCTTTTGCTTGTACATCTTCTTCGAGGTCCGGGAGACTTCGTTCCGGACCTGGATCTTGTGGGTCCCGGCGCGGCGCTTGGCCAGCTGCCAGGTGACGACGCGCTGCAGGATGTCGCCGCGGATCTCGCCGATGCCGAAGATGGCGTCGTCGAGGTCAACGGAGCCGGCCTTGCTGCCGTCCAGATTGATGACGTCGATTTTCATTATTCAGCACCCTCGGCCGACGCTTCAGCGGCCGGAGCCTCTTCAGCGGGGGTTTCAGCGGGAGCGGCGGCGGCTTCCTGACCGGCCTTGCGGAAGGCGCCGGGAACCGGGGCTTCTTCAGGGCGGGCGGACTTCACCGCGTCGCGGATTTTAACAAAGGAGCCTTCCGAACCGGGAACGGCGCCCTTCACCAGGATCAGTCCGCGCTCGGCGTCCACTTTCCAGACGGTGATGTTCAGGGTGGTGACGGTTTCCTGACCGAGGTGGCCAGCCATCTTCTTGCCCGCGAAGGTCTTGCCCGGGTCCTGCCGTTGACCGGTCGAACCGTGAGCCCGGTGAGACACCGAGACACCGTGGGTGGCGCGCATGCCGCCGAAGTTCCAGCGCTTGATCACGCCCTGGAAGCCCTTGCCGACGGTGCAGCCCTGGATGTCGACCTTCTGGCCCGGCACGTAGTGGTCGGCGGTGATCTCCGCGCCCACGTCGATCAGCCCCTCGGCGTCGACGCGGAACTCGGCGACCACCTGCTTGGGCTCGACCAGGGCCTTGGCGAAG
>JANPKF010000032.1:0-4176 GCA_031425895.1 Caulobacteraceae bacterium
TGATGACGGTGGTGCTTGCGCAGATGTTCGCCAAGGGCGTCCCCACCGACGGCAAGCCGCCGTCCTGGATGACCGACAGCTATCTCTGGCGGTTGCCGGGCCAGGTGCTGTCGATGGCATGGATCCTGTTCTGGCCGGCCCTCTATGTCGTCTTCCGCGATCAGGAGGGGACCGGCGTCGTGGCGGAGACGTTCGATTGAGCGGGCCGGTTCGTTTCACCATCGTCGGCGCGTTCGGCGGCGCCATCGAGGCTGTGCGCCGGGCGCCAGCGATGCTGGGCCTGCTGCTGCTGGCCAATATCGTCGTGACGGCGTTGCTCGCCTGGCTGGAGGCAGGGGTGCTGGCCGGGGCGGGGCTGGGACCCTGGTTGGGCCGGCAGGCCAATGGCGTCGGCTACGTGCTGGTCGATTCTACGCTGGGAACCCTGGTGCTGGCCATCGCGGTCGCGGCGCTGAACGGGCGGCCTGCAGACCTCGGCGAGGCAGCGCGGCGCATGCGCCAGGCCCTGCCCGTGATCGTGCCGCTGTCCCTGCTCTCGGCGTCGGTGCGGTTCGTGGCCGGCGCGACCGTCTATTCGCCGATCTCCGGCGGGGAGATGGGGTTTCTCTTCTATGGCCCGGTGCGGATGCTCGAGACCCTGGCCGCCATCCTCATCGCCTGCACGATCGGCATGGCCGGCTTCACCGCCGTCACCGGGGGCCGGCGCGGCGCCTGGGGCCGCAGTGTCGCGCTGATCGCCAGGGCGCGCTGGCGGCTGGTGGTGATCACCCTGATCCTGGCCTTCTCCGGGGAATGGGCCAGCGACCTCGGCGGCGAGCTGGCGAGTCTGGTCGTGTCGGGCGAGAGGCCAGGCCCGCTCTGGGACGCCGTCAGCCAGTCGGTCTACACCACCTGGTATGTCGCGACGGTGCTGCTCTATGCGGGCACGGGCCATATGCTGGCCCGGGTGCATGAGAGCCGCGACGCCGACCAGCTGGCGGACGCCTTTTCCTGAGGGGGTGCGGGCCTTCGTGGGAAAGTGACCGGGCCGGTGTCGAGCCGGCCCCTAGGGGCCGTGCCTGACGTCTCAGCAAAAGAGGGCAGCTTCTCGGGGAAGGCGCGGCGTCTTGAGCCAATCGGGCGCCCGCTCAATCTTCGTCTGTCCTGCGTCGAGGCCACTGTCATTCGCCTGTCAAGCAACGACGATTGACAGATCGGCGGGCAACCCACGTTATCGCGATGCACGGAGGCATGATGCCGGATTTCGACACCCTGTGGCGGCTGGGCGGGATCGTTGGGCTTTTGCCCGCCGGCTACCTTGTCGTCGGGGCGATCTTCGGCCTCCTCTATGGCCTGCTGCTCGCCGGCCGTCTGGAGCCCGCAGCCCGGGGGGCGCCGGCAGTGTTCCGGTTGATCATCATGCCGGCAGCGGCCCTGATGTGGCCCATGTTGCTGGTCCGGTTGCTGACGGCGCCGAGGAGCAGGCGATGACGAGGGAACGCCGCCGCGCGCATTTGATCGCCTGGCTGCTGTTGACGCCGATCCTGGCTGCGGTCCTCGCCGCCGCCGTGGTGCTGGCCCCGCCAAGGCCGGCCGATCCGCCCGCAAACGCCCCCGGAGCCGAGTCCCGCTGATGGCCCACGGCTATCGCGCCATCCAATGGAACCGCTTCAAGGTCGCCTTCGATCTGTGGCTGGCGGCCATCATCATCGCCTTCCTGGGCGGCTTCCTGCTCGCTGGACTGATCGGCACGCCGCCCGAACAGAGCTTTCACCCGGTGCAGGCGGTCATGCGGGCGACCGGCGCCTGCGCCTTCTTCCTGCTCAGCCTGACCCTGACGATCGGTCCCCTGGCACGGATGACCCGGGTCGCGACACCGCTGCTCTACAATCGGCGGCACCTGGGGGTGAGCACCTTCCTGGTGGCTCTGGCCCACGCGGCGCTGGCGCTCCTCTGGTACTTCGGCTTCTCCAGGCTCAACCCGGCCCTGGCGCTGTTCATCGTCCGGCCCTGGAGCCTGACGGCGAGCGGCGTTCCGTTCGAGCTGCTTGGCCTGGCCGCCCTTCTCATCCTGCTGCTGCTGGCGGCGACCAGCCACGACTACTGGCAGAAGGTGATGGGCGCCCTGCGGTGGAAGCGGCTGCATATGGCCGTCTATGCCGCCTATGGACTGGTGGTCGGGCATGTGGCGTTCGGCGCCCTGCTGGCGCAGTCGGCCGGGGTCTATCCGCGGCTGGTGATGGCCGCCGCGGGGGTGGTCGCCGTCCTGCATCTTTCGGCGGCGGCGCTCGAGGCCTGGCGCGAACGGCGCGCGGCTCGCCCGGTCAGGGCCCAGCCCGACGGCGACTGGCTGGAAGTCGGTCCGGGCCGGATGATCCCCGACAGCAGGGCGGTGATCGTGGCGGCGCCCGATGGCGAACGCATCGCCGTCTTTCGGGATGGCGACGCCCTGTATGCGGTGAGCAACGTCTGCCCACATCAGAACGGGCCGCTCGGCGAAGGCCGTATCATCGATGGCTGCATCACCTGTCCCTGGCATGGCTGGCAGTATCGCCCCCAGGACGGTCGCTCGCCGCCGCCGTTCGAGGAGGAGGTCGACCTCTATCGGCTGAAGCTGGAGAATGGCGTGGTGTTTGTGCAGACGGCCCCGATTGGCCCCGGTCAGAGCCCGCCACCCGTCAGACTGGAGCCAGAGGCATGAGCCGCAAACCCCTGGACCGCAGCCCGCGCGGCGAGCTGTTCGTGGGCTGGGCGGCGCCGTCCGACCCGGTGCGCCGGGGGGTCCTGCTCGCCGGGCTTGGCCTGACGATTTCGGCCGGCGGACTGGCGGCGGCAGCCGCCATTATGCGACAGCCGCCCGGCCCGGGCCAATGGGATGCCTCGGCGACGCTTGACTGGCGCGGACGGCTGTCGGTCGACCCCTATCCCACTCTGTCCTGGCGCGACGCCTTGGGACGGGACCACGCCGCGCTGTTGGGCTGTCCGGACAAGTGCGGGGTGGCGGCGCAGGTCCAGCAGTACGCCGGCCAGGGTGTCAGCGTGCGCGGGTCGCTGATCAGCCGTGGCGGGCTGGAGATGATCGCGGTTGCCGACGAGCCGGTGTGGATCCGACCGGCGCCGGACGCGCCGGAAACGCTGGACCCGCCGGGACAGCCGGGGCGGCAGGTCGTGCTTGAGGGCGAACTGATGGACGCCAAATGCTGGCTGGGCGCGATGCGGCCCGGCGAGGGCCTGACCCACAAGAGCTGTGCCATCCTCTGTGTGCGGATGGGCCTGCCGCTGCTGTTTGTCGCCGGCGCCCCCGGTGGTCCCCGGCGGGCCCTGGTGGCGACCGACGCGGCCGGAAGGCCGCTGGGGGAAGACATCCTTCCGTTCGTCGCCGACCCGGTGAGGGTCACCGGTATGGCCGCGGATGGACCCGGCTGGCCCAGGCTTGCGATCGCCAGCTCCGCGGTCGTCCGGCTGTAGCCACACGGAAGCCCTGCCTCAGCGCCCGCGCGTCTGCCGCCGCCACAGCGCTGCATACTCCCCTGCCCGCTCCAGCAGTTCCTCGTGGCGGCCTTCCTCCACGACGCGGCCCCGGCGAAGTACGATGATCCTGTCCGCGTCGGCGATGGTGCTGAGGCGGTGGGCGACGACCAGGGTGGTGCGGCCCTGGCGGGCCTTGCGCAGGGTGTCCTGGATGGCGGCTTCGGTGCGGCTGTCGAGGGCGCTGGTGGCTTCGTCGAGGATCAGGACGCGGGGATCGGCCAGCAGGGCGCGCGCGATGCCGACGCGCTGGCGTTCGCCGCCGGAGAGTTTCAGGCCGCGCTCGCCGACCTTGGTCAGCAGGCCCTCGGGCAGGCCGGCGATGAACTCGGTGAGCTCGGCGGAATCGGCGGCGGCGCGGATCTGGTCTTCGGTGGAGTCCGGCCGGGCGAAGGCGATGTTGGCGGCAAGCGTGTCGTTGAACAGGGCCACGTCCTGAGGGACAAGGGCGACGGCGCGGCGAAGGGCGGCAATCTTCAGCTGTTTGAGATCGACGCCGTCGAGGGTGATGGCGCCGGACTGGGGATCGATCATGCGCAGGGCGAGTCGCACGAGCGTGGTCTTGCCGGCGCCGGAGGGGCCGACCAGGGCGACCGTCTCACCCGGGGCTGCGGCGAAGCTGACCTCCTCAAGGCCCTGACTGCGGGCGCCGTGCCTGAAGCTGACGCC
>JANPKF010000033.1:0-2980 GCA_031425895.1 Caulobacteraceae bacterium
GGCCAATCACCTGGCCCACCACCTACTCCTTCGCCTGCTACTGCAGAAGATGGCGACGAACGGGCGGATCATCCTGACCGCCAGCGGTACGCACGACCCGGCGGAGCAGACCGGCATGCCGCCGCCGCTCCACGCCGACGCCCACCGCCTGGCCCATCCGGAAACCGATCACGAGCGGGACGCAAAACCCGGCATCGCCGGCCGCCGCGCCTATTCGACCTCCAAGCTGTGCAACGTGATGACGGCCCGGGAACTGGCGCGCCGGCTGAGCGGTGAGCGGCCGGATCTGATGGTCGCCGCCTTCGACCCGGGCTTCACACCGGGCACCGGCCTGGCCCGGGACTACCCCTTTCCCCTGTCCCTCGTCTTCCGCTTCATCCTCCCGCTCGTGGTGCGGGGAAAGCGGGTCAGTAACCCGACAAACTCCGGCCAACTGCTGGCCCAATTGGCGACAAATCCCCGGTGGGCGGACGCCCGGGGCGACTACATCGCCGTGCGCGGCAAGGGACTGGAGATCGTTCCGCCCTCGGTCCTGGCCCGGGACGACGCGGCCTGCGCCCGCCTGTGGGACGACAGCGAAGCGCTGACCGGCCCGGTCTGATCTCGACAGCGCCCGGTGCAGGCGCCATCTGTCCGCCCATGACCCCCGAAGACGCCGAACTGCTCGAGCCCTACCATCAGGAAATCGGCCGCCTGGCCCTGGAGGCCGCCGACGAGACCGCCACCCGGCTGCTCGTCTATGCCGAGATGGACGCCGACGGCCTGACCGCCGACCTGTTCTTCGACGACCCCGAGCATCCCGACGACATCCGCTATCGCCTGTGCCCGCCGATGCTGGAGAGCATCATCGAGGCCTATTGGGACGCGGCGCGGCAGGTGGATCCGAAGGGCGAGTGGGCGACCATGGCCTATGTCATCGAGGACGGCGGTTTCCGGGTGGAGCTCAAGTACCCGGAAGAGATCGACGAACTGCCGGACGAGGACATCAGCGACCGGCGGCCGGTGGTGGTGGCCAGCGTGTTCGGGCCGGGGCTGGTGGACTATTCGCGGCCGGGGCTCTGAGGCCGGCTTATCGAAGCGACCTACCATTATAACCGGCTGACCGGCGGCAGGCGCCTGTTTTCGCCCAAGCCGCTGTTTTTGCGTGCCTTTGACGTGGGTTCGATGCGGCCGGATGTAGGTCGGCGCGTAGGTCTGGCGTAGCCCGGGGTCAAGCGAATGTAGGTCGTGGCGAGGCCGGGCCGACCTACGGGGTTCGGCCGGGCCTCGGACGGGCGGCCGAGCGAGGCTGATTCAGCGGTGAATATGTCTAGACATATTCATCATGCCATTGTTTTTATTGCTCTTTTCGGCGCGAAGCAGAGGGGCAAACCGCTGGAATACCGGATCAGGCAGGGCTGGGCGCCGGCGGGCCGGCCGAGGCGGGCCCCATCGGCGGTTGGTGTTCCTCCTGAACGCGGGGGAGCGTTGGATCTACCGGCCCCGGCTCATTCGGCCGTGTCGCAGCGGCGGTCGCGGGTGTCGCCGGTCATCAGGGTGAGCATCAGCGGAACGGGGGCGCGGGGTCGGCCGGTGCTGACCATCAGGCTGTCCTGCGGGCCGTCCCTGGGCGCGCACAGCACGTCGCGGCTGGCGTAGGCGCCGGCGCCGAAGCGGTGGACCGACGGGGTCAGGGGGACCCGCCAGCCGGCCATGGCCCCGTCCAGCGCCGCGCGCAGCTTGACCGGATCGCCGGCGGAGGCCCGCACCGTGCAGCTACGGTGGCCGCTGGGGGTCTCGCCCAGGATCACGTCCAGCCTCGCGCTGCCGACCCACCAGGCCCGAGCCCCGCCGGCGAAGGGGTCCTTGCCCCTGTTCTCGACGATGCCCTGCCGGTCGGTCAGCGCCTCGACGGTTCCCTCGCCTTTCACCCAGGGATAGCAGAGCTCCTTCATGGTGAAGTCGATGTCGGGGGTGATGACGTTCGGCCGGCGCTTCGGGTCCGGCTGGCCGGGCGGCGCGAAGGCGGCGAGGGCCAGGGCGGCGAGGATCAAAGCGGCGGCGGTCAGGCGATGGGGCATGGGGTCCTCGCGACGTTACGCGTTGAGGTTGCCCTGACCGGGAGATGTACGCCAGCGCCAACGTGGCGGCGGGAGGTCAGTCAGCAGGCGCGCAGTGTCACTCGCCTGAGGTTTGCGTCTAGCCGAACCCCGCGCGCCAGGTCTCGGTCTCCAGCACCACATGATCCGACAGCGGCGGGGTCAGCTCGAACATGCGGGGGCCGCGCGTGAAGTCGTAGACCCGGGCGAGGCGGAACGCGTCGGCCTTCTCGCGGGCGAAGGCCTCTTCGTTGCGGGTCAGGAAGAAGGGGGTGGTGGCCACGCCGGTGGTGGTCTTGACCTCGATGAGGCGGCGGCGGCCGTCCGGTTCGAACGACAGGATGTCGTAGCCCGCCCCGTCGCCGTCGAGATCGGCGACCCAGCGGACGGCCTCGGCCAGTCCGTGGGCGCCGTGGTCGGCCAGCCGGCGGCGCTCGGCCTGCAACACCAGTTCCTCCCCGACCCGACCGAGCGCGCGGTTGCGGAAGTCGCGCTCCACGGGGTCGAACTTGCGGACCAGACGCTCCAGGCCCTCGGGGCGGGGCTTGCGGGGGTGGAGCTGGAGGGGTGGCGGGGGCTCGACGAAGAGGATGGGGCTTTCCGCCGCCTGGGGCCAATCGGGGGCGGCGGGTCCTTGCGCGGCCGCCAGCACGGCGGGGTTGGCGGTCAGGTAGCGCTCGATGGCGGGGAAGATGGCGGCCTGGTAGTTGTCCATCGGGCGGTAGCCGCGAATGCGCGGCAGGGCCAGCTCCTGTTCCAGCACAGCCGAGATATTCATGAACTTGAACTCGACTGAGCGGTGCGAGCGGCCGGTCAGGGCCATCAGCCGTTCGGCGTGGCGGGCTTTGACGTAGGCCGCGCCGGATTGCTCGAGGGCGAGCATGGCGAAGTACTCGGCGACG
>JANPKF010000034.1:0-2533 GCA_031425895.1 Caulobacteraceae bacterium
CACGCCGCCGACGACAGCCGCGACACCGGCCATACCGTCCGGGCCGAAACCGTCGAGGACGCCGCCTTCGCCTTCGTCGACCGCTGGCATCCGCCCCTAGACGCCTCGGGCGACGTGGTGCTGATGATCACCGACTGCGAGACCGGCCGCCACCAATGCCTGCGCCTGGACCTGTCGGACGGGACTGCCGCCCCCTGCGAATGAGACGGGGACACATTGAATTCGCTCGCGATTTCAACCTGTCCCCCCCCCTTCCTGATGACCGACAATGGATTGCGCGCCGCCCGCGCATCGGCCAACCTGACCGATAGCTGGGGAGCGTCATGTCGGGTCAGCGTCTCATTGTCGTCGAGGACGAAGCGCCATTGCGCGAGCTTTACGCGCGGGCGCTGGAGCAGGCCGGCTATCAGGTGCGCACCGCCGGCGGAGCCCAGGCCTGCCGCCACCTCCTGCGCGAGGGCCCGGCCGACTGCCTGCTGCTCGACATCGGCCTGCCGGATCTCGACGGCCTGTCGCTGGCCGCAGAGTTCACCGACACCCCCGATCTCGGCCTGATCATCGTCTCCCGCCGCGACGCCGCCGAGGACCGCATCGCCGCGCTCGAACTGGGCTGCGACGACTACATCACCAAGCCGGTGCATCTGGGCGAGCTTTGCGCGCGGGTCATGGCCGTGCTGCGCCGCCGCAGTCCCCGTCGCAAACTGGCCCTCGGCCCCTTCCGCATGGACCCTGAGGCCCATGCGCTCAGCGCCGACGGCGTCGACATCCCCCTGACCCGCGGCGAGTTCGCCATCCTCGCCCTGCTGGTCGCCGCCGGCGGCAAGGTGGTGGCCCGCGAGGCCCTGTTCGAGCGCATCAGCCGCCGGCCCGACGAAGGCGACCTGCGCACCGTTGACATCCTGGTCAGCCGTATCCGCCGCAAGACCGGCGACATCGCCGGCGGCGAGCGCCTGATCGTCACCGCCCCGGGCTTCGGCTACCGCACGGGCCTCGAAGCCGTCGAATGCTAGAGGGCGCCATCCTCGGGCGGGAGGCCGAGCGCCATCGCCTGATGGCCGCCCTGAGCGATCCGTCCGTGCGCCTCATAGTGCTGCGCGGCGAGGCCGGGGCCGGCAAGACGGCGCTGGCCCGCGAGGCCATGCAGGCCGCCGCCGAACAGGACAGCGCCCTGGTCGCACTCGGCAAGCACGCAGAGGGCGACACCGGCGTTCGCGCCGCCGGCCTGGCCCTCGGCCAGCTCCTGGGCCAGGCCCTGGAACAGCTGCACGACCCGGAGGCCGGCCTCGCCTCGCTGCGCCAGGCGCTGGGGCCCGCCGCCGCCGTGCTGACGGCCCTACATCCCGCCTTCGGCCCCCCGCCCGGGTCCGGCGAAGTCCCCTCCGGCGCGCCCCTGACAGCCGAGGCCGCCGCCGAACGGCTGGCCTTCGCCGCGCTTCGCTTCCTGCGCTGGGCTTCCGGCCTTGGCCTCCCGATCCTGCTGGTCTTCGACGACTGGGGCCGCGCCCGTGGCCAGGCCGCCACCCTCTACGAGCGCTTCGCCCGCGAGCCGGACCTGCCGGGCGTCACCGTCATCGCCACCGAGCGCAGCGGCGAGGAGAGCACCCTCGCCGGCGATCTCAGCCTCGACCTCGGCCCGCTGTCCCGCGAAGCCCTGCACGCCATCGCCGCCGCCCGGCTGGACGACGACGCCGTCACCGCCTCCGCCGTGCTGGCTCTCTGGTCCGGTCCGGTGACGCCGCTGACCCTGATCCAGGGCCTGGCCGCCCTGACCGACGCCGGCGCCCTTGTCCGCAAACCCGCCGGCTGGCGCCTGGACCGCGCCGCCGGGGCCGCCGCCCTTGGCCAGGACGCCGCCGCGCTGCTGCTCGGCCGCATCGTCGCCGCCGCGCCGGACCTGCGCCGTCTGCTCGACGCCATCGCCGTCTTCGGTGACGCCGCCCCGCGCGCCGGCCTGGAAGCCGTCTGCGACCTCGCCGACACCGCGCCCGCCGCCCTGTCCGCCCTGGCCGGCGAGGGTCTGATCGAGCTGGCGGGGGGCCAGGTCCGTCTTCGCCACGACACCATCCGCGCCGCCATCCTCGCCAGCCTGGCCGGCCCCGCCCGCCGCCGCCTTGCTGGCCAGTGGGCAGAGCAGCTGCGCCGCACGCCGGACGCTGACCTGATGACCATGCTGCGCCTGCGGCTTGAGGGCGGCGTGCGAACGATCAGCCCCGACTGGGCGCCGCTGTTCACGACCGGGGCCGCCGCCGCCCGCACCACCGGGGCCGCAGCCCAGGCCCGCGACTTCGCCGCCGCCGCCCTGGCGCTGGAAGAGTCCGCCCACCAGCCCAGCTACGCCGCCGCCCGCGAAGCCGGCCTCGCCGCTGTGCAGGAGGGCGACCTCGCCGCCGGTCAGGAGCTTGCCCTCCTCATGGAGGCCCGCGCCGACACCGACGCCCAGCGGCTGGAGGCGGCCGAGACCGCCGTCTTCGCCGCCCGCCTGTCCGGCGACCAGGCCAAGGCCCTGCAGATCGGCCGCGCCGCCGTCCGCCGC
>JANPKF010000035.1:0-7046 GCA_031425895.1 Caulobacteraceae bacterium
TGACCAGCACCACGCGGCCCATGATGTCCGGCGCGGTCTGCGCGGTCGCCGTCGCAACCTGGGCCCCGCCGCGCGCGACGATGTCGATGCGCTTAAGCTTCAGGTGGGCGAGGAACAGCTTCATGTCGTCGACCGCCGCCAGGAAGGGATGGTTTCGCGCCCAGGCCCGGTCGGGATGCGGGTCGGTCAGGCCAAAGCCGGGCCGGTCGAGGCTGAGCGGACGAAAGCCCCTGGCCTGCAGGGCGTTCACCAGGCGGCTGGGCGCCGGCCTGGAGGCTGAACTGGAATGCAGGATCAGAACGGGCTGGCCTGACCGGGGGCCATAGTCACTGTAGGCGACCTGAGATCCGTCAGGCCGCCGGAACAGACTGAGCGGCTCCACCGTGTCACTGTCGATCTGGGCCTCGCCGTGGGTGGCGTCCGTGATCAGCGCCAGCGCCCGCGCCTCGGTCACGGCTCGCGCCAGGGCGCCCGCCGATCGCACGCCCATGACGTCGAAGATGAGGTCCAGTTCCTTCTTGGCCGTCGCTTCGGAGAGGCCGGAAGCGGCCGCGGCTTCCGCCCGCGTCATCCCCTCGGCGATCCGAAGCGCCAGGCTGGCCTGACGCGCTGACAGTCCCCAGATGTCCGTCAGTTCCGCCGCTCCGGCCTCTCCCTGCGGCCAGACGCCGAAGGACAGCCGCACCAGCCGCTCGATGAAACCGGCGATACGGGGCGCCCCGACCCGTCGCATGGCGTCGAAGGCCACCTTGCGGGCCGTCTGATAGGAGACGCCGGCCTGTTGCGCCGCGCCGCGCACATCACCGGTCCGCACCAGACCGATGGCGATACGGGTCTGAAGGTCCGTCAATCCGAAGGCCTTGCAGACATCGGCCAGCACCTGCGCCGCCGACAGCGGCCCGACCACGATGATCACAGCCGCGGCGCGCGCATCCTCCAGAGTGGCCATCGCCTCAATGGGCAGGGCCCAGTCGCGCGCCAGGGAAGCAGCGGCGTAGAGGGCGGTAGAGCGACCTGTTGAGGCGTCTCCGTGGTCGATCAGCACGGTGCGGCGGCCGCCCTCGGCGATCACTTCGGCCAGAACCTTGCGGTCCGCCGGCGCGGTCCCGAACACCTGGCGCCAGGCGGGGTTGGCGAACAACGGCGCGCCCAGGCGGTCGACGACCGCCACCCCCAGTCGCTCGGTCCTGACCAGGGCGAAAGCCGTCGTCGGACCGCCCAGACCCTCTGCGAAGTCGCGCGAGCCGGAACGCATCAGTTCGGTGAGGGCGGCGGATTCGTGGAGCCACGGCTCAAGGGAACGGCCAGGCAGGGTCTGGTCATCCGCGAAGTGAGTTCGGTGATCCACCTGACGCCCTCAAAAGCAACTGTACCGTGTTTTCACGTCTACTTAACGCAGAGTAGTTCCGCCTTGCCGATGATCAGTGTTGGATGAAATAGTGTGACAGAGGCCGTGACAAGGATCACGCCGTTTTCTTTTCCATGGCGTCAGTTTCGGAGATGACTAAATCCCAGGTTACACGCCGCCTTGTCCTGGAGCGCCCGGGCGGCGGTATTGCTCTGGTGGGTCAACCCGTAGACCCGGGCCGCGCCGAGGCTCTCCGCCCGCACATAGACCGCCTCGATCAGCGGTCACGATCAAGAAGAAGGGGCGGAGGTTTCCCTCCGCCCCTCTTTCTCTCTAGGCCTTGGCCATCGCCGCCTTGAGGTTCTCATCGACCTTGTCGAGGAACCCTTCGGTGGTCAGCCAGCTCTGCTTGTCGCCGACCAGAAGCGCCAGGTCCTTGGTCATGAAGCCGGCCTCGACGGTGTCGATGCAGACCTTTTCCAGGGTGTCGGCGAAGGTCGCCAGGGCGTCGTTGCCGTCCAGTTTGGCGCGGTGGGCAAGGCCACGGGTCCAGGCGAAGATCGAGGCGATCGAGTTGGTCGAGGTCGACTGGCCCTTCTGGTGTTGACGATAGTGGCGGGTTACGGTGCCGTGGGCGGCCTCGGCCTCGACGGTCTGGCCATCGGGAGTCAGCAGCACCGAAGTCATCAGGCCCAGCGAGCCGAAGCCCTGGGCGACGATGTCCGACTGCACGTCGCCATCATAGTTTTTGCAGGCCCAGACGTAGCCGCCCGACCACTTGAGGGCCGAGGCCACCATGTCGTCGATCAGGCGGTGCTCGTACGTCAGGCCAAGCGCGTCGAACTGGCTCTTGTACTCGGCGTCGAAGATCTCCTGGAAGATGTCCTTGAAGCGGCCGTCGTAGTATTTGAGGATGGTGTTCTTGGTCGACAGATAGACCGGATACTTGCGGGCCAGGCCGTAGGCGAAGCTGGCGTGGGCGAAGTCGCGGATCGAGTCGTCCAGGTTGTACATGGCCATGGCCACCCCCGCGCCCGGGGCGTCGTATACCTCATGCTCGATCACCTGGCCGTCGTCGCCGACGAACTTGATGCTCAGCTTGCCCTTGCCGGGGAAGAGGAAGTCGGTGGCGCGGTACTGGTCGCCGAAGGCGTGGCGGCCGACGATGATCGGCTGGGTCCAGCCGGGCACCAGGCGCGGCACGTTCTGGCAGATGATCGGCTCGCGGAAGATGACGCCGCCCAGGATGTTGCGGATGGTGCCGTTGGGGCTCTTCCACATCTTCTTGAGTTTGAACTCTTCCACCCGCTGCTCGTCCGGGGTGATGGTCGCGCACTTCACCGCCACGCCGTGGCGCTTGGTGGCGTTGGCGGCATCGATGGTCACCTGGTCGTTGGTGGCGTCGCGGTGCTCGATCGAGAGGTCGTAGTAGTCCAGCTCGAGGTCGAGGTAGGGGAAGATCAGCTTGTCCTTGATGAGCTTCCAGATGATGCGGGTCATTTCATCGCCGTCCATATCGACGACGGGATTGGCGACCTTGATCTTGGCCATGGTGTTGGGGGTCTCCCAAAGGGGTTGAGCGCGCTGATGGCGGGGGGACACAGGCCCGTCCGCACCGCGCGAGGTGGGGTGGCTATAGCCCTAACGGCGGCGGCTGCGAAGCCCTAGCGCCCGTCGTTCTCCATCTTGTCGATCACCTTGATGGCTTCGATGGCGGTGGGATGTCCAGCGGCGGCCGCCTTGCGCAGCCACTGCTGGGTGCGCTTCTGGTCTTCGGGCAGTCCGCCGTTCATTCCGAACAGCATGGCATAGCGCAACATGGCGTCGCCTTCGCCCGCCAGCGCGGCCGCCAGGTACCACCGCCCGGCCTGCCACTTGTCTTGGGCGATCCCCGATCCTGTGTCGTAGGCCAATCCGACCATATACATCGACGCTGGATGGCCGAGGTCGGCCGCCGCCAGGAAGCGCGGGAAGGCCAGCGCCGTGACCTTATCCATTTTGTCGCCCGCGCTCAGGCGAATGCCATCAGCGAAGGCGGCGTCCGCTTCGGCTTGACAGGTTGTCGGCTTGCTCTTCTTGGCGGCCAAAAAGCGCTCGAAGGCGGCCGGCGGCGTGAAGCCGAGCGCTCTGGCCTTCTCCATCCAGGCGCTGGCGGCCGGGATGTCCTCAGGAAGGAACTCGCCGTTGGCATGCAGCAGGGACATGTAGAAGGTCGCTTCCTGGTGACCGGCCAGGGCCGCCATCCGCATCCAGCGCACGCCTTCCTTGGGCTCGACCGGTCCCTGGCCATCGCCCTGGATGAGGCGCCCGGCCAGCGAGGCCATGGCGTCCGCGTTGCCCAGAACGCCGCCCCGCGCCAGCCAGCGGCGGAGTTCAACATTGTTGGCCGCGACGCCGCGCCCGTCCTGATAGTCGATGATGACCATGCTGATGGCTTCGGCGTCGCCGGCCTCGGCGGCTTTCAGCCGCCAGCGGTGCGACGCTTGCTTGTCGACCGCTACGCCCCGACCCTCGCCATATATCAGCGCCAGCGCCAGCATGCCATTGACCGCGCCGCCCTCGGCCCCCTTGGTCAGCCATCGGCGCGCCTCGACCAGATCGACCTTGAAGCCCGCTTCGCCGTTCATGTAGGCGACGCCCAGGTTGGCGGCGGCTTTGGCTTGACCACCCTCGGCCGCCTGCCGGTACCAGCGCATGGCGATGACGGGGTCGCGCTTGACCTTTTCACCGTTCCAATAGGCGTTGGCGACCCAGTAGGCGGCCTCGGCGTCGCCCTTCTCGGCCTTGGCCGTCTGGGCCTGAAGCCGGCTTTCGGCCGCAGCGGTCGGGAAGGGGACCATGAGGCCGCCGAGCGACAGTGCGGCGACCAGCGCTGCCGCCAGAGTGGTCCGTTTGAATGTCATGCTCACGCCCCCAACCGCCGGCAACCTGACAGCACCCCCTTTTCGGTTCAAGCATGCCCGCTTGCACTGGCCGGGCAGTCGGCCATGATCCGGCCATGCCGCTGGACCAGCAGACCGCCGCCGCCGAGGGCCAGAGACTTCTCGACAGTGCCCGAGCGGCCTTCGCAGGGGCCGGGTTCGAGGCCGCTGACCTAGCGGCAATCGCCGAGAGCGCGGGGCTGTCGCCGGATCGGTTGAACGCCCTCTACCCCGACAAGAAGGCCCTGTTTACCGCTGTTCTGATCTCGCTGGAGCAGGCCTTTGACGCCCATTGCCGGGCCGCCTCATCGGGACTTCCGGGCGCGCCGACGGATCTGTTCCTGGCCGGTTGCAGGGCGGCGCTGGAATTCGGCAGACGGCGCGACTACGCCCGGATCGTCCTGATCGAGGGGCCCGGGGTGCTGGGCCAGGCCGAGTGGGAACGGATCGATCATGGCCTTGGTCTGCCGACCATCCGCCAGGGCCTGCGCAATCTTGCGCCGCAAGCCGGCGATGCAGCGGTGCGGCCGATGGCGGTAATGATCATGGGCGCGCTGAACGAACTGATCCTCGCCCTGGCGAGGGGAGAGAAGGGTGTCGAGGTCGATGACAGCCTGGCGGTTCTGGAACGCCTGCTCCGGGCCTGGGCCTCCCGTTAGTCGAAGCTGGCCGGCAGCAGCCGCTCATAGATGCCGCGCACCGCGCCGTAACATTCGCAGGCCGCGAGCTCGAGACTTTCGCGATCAAGGATGTCGACAACCCCGCGCCGGTAGCGGATCAGACCCTTGCTCTGCAGACTGCCGGCCACGGCGGTGACGGTGGTGCGCTGCACGCCCAGCATGTCGGCCAGGAATTCCTGGGTCAGGCTGACGGTGCTGCTGTCGATCCGGTCATGGCAGGTCAGCAGCCAGCGGCAGAAGCGCGCCTCCACCGAATGCAGCGCGTTGCAGGCCACCGAATGGACGGCGTGTCCGAACAGGGCATCGTTGTGCCGGTCAACCAGGTTGACCAGGGCCGGGCTGCGTTTGCAACATTGCTGGAAGGCGCTGGCCGAAATGCGGGAGGCGGAGCCTGGAATCTGGATGATGGCGCGGGACAGGGAGGCGCGCGGGCCGAGTGCGGTCATCAGGCCGAAGGCGCCCTCGCGGCCGATGGTCACCGACTCGATCGCGGCGCCACTGTGCATCAGGGTCATCAGGGAGATGACGCAGTCGTGCGGGAAGTATACCGTCTCGATCGGGTCGCCGGGGTCGAAGAGCAGGCGGCCCTTCTCCAGATCCACGGGAAACAGCTGAGCCGACAGAAGGGCGAAATCCTCAGCGGGCAGACTGGAAATCAGGCGGTTTTTCAAGCGCGTGGAACTCATCATAACGAATCGAAACGCCGTTACTGCGGCGGGGTTGCAAGCTAACGAGGTGCAGCCACAAGCACTGTCAGTTGGCCGACATAGGTCTTCCGGGTATCGGCGTTTGATCTGGAGATACAGAATCCGGGCCGTCAGCTTTGGCCTTTGGACAGTTCATGGGCCTGTCGGGGAGCCGACATAGCCTTCACTCAGTTGCACTCGTTTTGGGTCAAATTCGGAGAATAGTGATGAAGTACCGCCGACTGGGCCGCACGGGCCTCTATGTTTCCGAGATATGCCTCGGCGCCATGACCTTCGCCGAAGAGGCGGCCGGCATGTGGGGCGCCATTGGCGCGGTGGCCCAGCCCGGCGTCGACGCCATGATCGAGCGGGCCCTGGCCGCGGGTGTCAACTTCATCGACACGGCCGACGTCTATTCGGCCGGACAGTCCGAAAAGCTGGTCGGCCAGGCGCTGCGTAACCTCGGGGTCAAGCGCAGCGACGTGGTCATCGCCACCAAGGTCTATGGCGAGATGGGCCGCGGTCCCAACGACCGCGGCGCCTCGCGCGGCCACATCATGGACGGGGTCAAGGCCAGCCTCGACCGCATGGGGCTGGACCATATCGACCTTTTCCAGATCCACGCGGACGACCCGATCACCCCGGTCGAGGAGACCCTGCGCGCCCTCGACGATCTCGTGAGCCAGGGGCTGGTCCGCTACATCGGCTGCTCCAACTGGCAGGCCTGGAAGATGATGAAGGCCCACGGGATCAGCGACCGCATGGGTTACGCCCGGTTCGAAAGCGTGCAGGCCTACTATTCCATCGCCGGTCGCGACCTGGAGCGTGACATCGTGCCCATGCTTGAGGACCAGCAGATGGGGCTGATGGTCTGGTCGCCGCTGGCCGGCGGTTTGCTGTCGGGCAAGTTCGGTCCTGACAGCGAGGCCCCCGAGGGCGCCCGCCGCGCCTCTTTCGATTTCCCGCCGGTCAACCGCGACAGAGCCTGGCCCTGCGTGGCGGCCATGCGCGAGATTGCGGAGGCGCGGGGTGTGTCGGTGGCCCGCATCGCCCTGGCCTATGTGCTCAGCCGGCCGTTCGTCACTACGGTTATCATCGGCGCCAAGACCAATGAGCAGCTGGACGACAATCTGGCCGCGGCCGAGATCGAATTGACCGCCGACGAACTGAAGGTCCTGGACGAAGTGTCGGCCCTGCCGCCGGAATACCCGGGCTGGATGCTTGCCCGTCAGGGGCCCAACCGCGCGCCCAAGCCGTTCAAGCCCCACAAATAGCCACGACTAGTTCAGCGTCACGTCCGTGCGCCCGCCGAGATCGGGCGTGCGGCCGGTGGCGTTGGCCTGGGCCACTTCCCACAGATACCTCACCGGGCCGGCGTCGCTGATCCAGACGCGGGCCTCGTGGCATTTGA